>JBDTJK010000029.1:0-8482 GCA_039935875.1 Casimicrobiaceae bacterium | reverse complement strand
TGGCAGTCGCAGCGGCTTTTGCGTTACGACGAGGCATTCGCTGCGCTGCGCGCACAGCACGCCGTGTACGCATGCAGCTGCTCGCGAGCCGCACTGGCGCACGTGGCAAAGGGCCCCCTCGGCGAGCCCATCTATCCGGGGACCTGCCGCGACTCTGTCGCACGCATCGGCCGCAACGTCGCGTGGCGCATGCGCGTCGCTGGCGCGCGCGTGGCGTTCAGCGACCGCGTGCAGGGCCTGCAACGCCAGTCGCTGGCGGAGGCGGTCGGGGACTTCATCGTCAAGCGCAGCGATGGCTTGTACGCGTACCAGCTGGCGATCGTCGTCGACGATGGCGACGACGACATCAGCGACGTGGTGCGCGGCGCCGACCTGCTCGCGTCGACGCCGCGCCAGATCCTTCTGCAACGTGCGCTCGGATTGCCGACGCCTCGCTACCTGCATGTGCCGGTCGCCGTCAATGCCGATGGCACGAAGCTTTCCAAGTCGACGGATGCGCGCGCGCTCGATGCCGCGCCAGTGGGCGCGCTGTGTGCCGCATGGCACTTTCTGGGACAATCGCCGCGCGATGGCGCGCCAGCAACGGTCGCGCAGTTCTGGAAGCACGCGCTGCGCGCGTGGTCGCCGTCGCGCATCCCGGCAGTCGCCACGCTCCCCTGTCCACCCGCTCATGCATGGCGCGTAAAATGAGATGCTCGCCGCGGCCGTCACGCGCCGTGCGGCTATACCAAGATCGGTACGCATGACCACACTCGTCGCCGTCCGCAAGGGCGGCAGCATCACCATCGCAGCGGATTCGCTGACCACTTTCGGCGACCTCAAGCTGTCCGCGCAGTTCGACAAGAGCTACGAAAAGATCCTGCATCACAACGGCGCCTACATTGGACTGTGCGGTTCCGCTGCGCACCAGCTGGTTTTCGAAAGCCTGCTCAAGGAAGGCAAGGGAATCGATTTCTCCAGCAAGGGTGCCATCTTCGAAACGCTGCGCAAGCTGCATCCGATCCTCAAGGAACAGCACTTCCTCAATCCGAAGGAAGAGGAGGACGATCCGTACGAATCGACGCAGATCACCGCACTGATCGCGAGTCCGCGCGGAATCTTCGGAGTCTATTCGATGCGCGAGGTATTCGAATACACGCGTTTCTGGGCGGTGGGCTCGGGTCGCGAATTCGCGATCGGCGCGATGCACGTGCTGTACAACCGGCTGAAGACCTCCGATGCCATCGCCAAGGCCGGTATCGAATGCGGGGCGACGTTCGACAAGAATTCGGCGATGCCGCTGACCACCTATACGCTGCAGGCGGCCGACGACGCGTGAACGGCGGACACAACCAGTTCAACGTGCGGCTGGCGCCATGACGATCTATACGCCTGACCATTTTCGCAGTGATGATCGTGCGGCGATCGCCGCGCTGCTGCACGACCATCCGTTCGCCACGCTGGTGACGCCGGCGGCATCGGGACCGATGGTGTCGCACCTGCCGCTGCTATGGAGCGCGGGTGGCGTGCCGCACGGCGTGCTGACCGGCCATTGCGCGCGCGCCAATGCCCACTGGCGACATGCGCAGCAAGTCGAGTCCGTCGCCATCTTCCACGGCCCGCACGCCTACGTGTCGCCGTCGTGGTACGCCGAGCCCGCCAACGCGGTGCCGACGTGGAACTATGCGACGGTACACGCGCATGGAACCCTCGAGGTCATTGATGACGCCGTCGCAAAGCGCGACGTGCTGGACGCGCTGGTGCAGCGTTTCGAAGGCGACCGGCCAGCTCCCTGGGCGTTCGCGATGGATGTCCGCCAGCGCGATGCGATGCTGGCTGCGATCGTCGCGTTCCGCATTCCGCTCACGCGTATCGACGCCAAGTTCAAGCTGTCGCAGAACCGCTCGCGTCGCGACAGGGAAGGCGTCGTCGATGGCCTCGACGCGGAACCATTTGCGGAAGCCCACGCTACCGCCGAATGGATGCGGCGCTACGCGCTGCGCGGCCACGATGCACCCGGCTGAAACCGGACGCGCGCAGGCAGAGGGCACACGGATACGCGCCGACAAATGGCTGTGGGCCGCGCGTTTCTACAAGACGCGCGCGCTGGCCGTACATGCGATCGAGACAGGGCAGGCGCGCGTCGGTGGCGAGCGCGTGAAGCCGGCGCACCCAATGCGCATCGGCCACCGCGTCAGCGTGCGCAAGTCCGGACTCGTCGTCGAGGTGGATGTGATTGCGCTCAGCGACCGGCGCGGCAATGCCGCTTCCGCAGCGCTGCTCTACATGGAGACGCCCGCAAGCGTCGTTGCGCGCGAGGCGTTCGCCGCACAGCGCCGTGCAGAATTGGAAACCGCACCGCGCTTCGCCGGCAGGCCAACCAAGCGCGAGCGCCGCAAGCTCGAGGACTTTCTCAACGAGCCATGAAAGCGCGCCTCAGGCGCGTTGCGATTCGCCCGGCTGCACGTGCGAGATGGACGCCGGCGCCGAGATGCCCAGTTCGCGCATCGTCGCCATCACCGAGCTGAAGTCGACTGCGGTGCGCACTTCCGCGATGGGCTTCGCCAGCAGGTTGACCGCGCGACCGCTGACGATCAACGGCATTTCCTCGACCAGCGCCGTGCGCAATCCACGGATTTCCTGCCCGGCGATCTTGCCCGAGATTCCCCGATCGAACAGCAACACGACCATCGCAACCTTGTAGGCGTTCGCCGCGTCGGCAATTTCCTGCGCGGGCACGCCGGCGCCCAGCGTCAGGCAGTTGATGCCTTCGGTGAACAGCAGCAGTTCGAGAATGGCCAGGCCCAGCGTATTGGGATCGTTCGGCGGCGTGGCCAGCAATACCGTGCGCGCGTCGCGCACCGGTCGCACCAGGCGTGTCACGTCGCGCAGCAGACGCTGCGCGATGTCAGCGAAACGCAGCTCCTGGAAATTGTGCATTTCGCCGCGGACGACACGCTCATGCACGGCTTCGTTGAGCGGGATCAGCGTCTGCTCGAGGAATTTGCGCGTGCCCTGTCCGACCAGCAACTTGGACATGTGGTTTTGCATCTCGCCGATCCGGTGCTCGGCGAGCAGCTTGACCGCGGAGCTGATCTCGGCAGGCAGCGGCACTGGCTCGGCGATTGCGAGCCCCAGCATCGACTGCAATGCCGATTCCGCGAGCGGGACGACCGCCCCCGCACGCCAGCCTTCCGACAATAACTGCTTGATGAGCTTCAGACGAGCGACCTGATCGGACGGGTAGACGCGGTCGCCGAAATGATCACGCAATGGCGACGGAAACCCGTAACGGCGTTGCCACATATACAACTGTTCGCGGCGCAGACCCGTGCTGCGAACGACTTCGCGGATGTGCAGTGCGCCGTGAGTGTCCGCAGCCGAGGGAGTGGCCAGGCCGACGATCGTTGGTGCTGCCTCCAGCCGCCGCGTCGGCGCCTTGATCAAAATGCCCATATATACGTCCTTAGTTTCCGAGAATTGTCACCGCACCATGGTCAGAATGTAATGCACAAGTATACGGGAACCATGCAGTTGGCCTGCAAGTTCGCCCAAGCTGTGCAGCACGGAACGTACAATGCACAATCCATGCCAGAGAGCGGACAGGCGGCCTTGCCCGCGTCCGTCTATTGGGCGATGATCGCGGCCGAGGGCTGTCATGCGCCCGCGTTGCGCGCGACGCGCACGCCACGCGGCATGGCACCTTGTGCGCGAGAAGCATTGCGTCCGCCAGGACAACGAGGCATAGCGACCCAGATGTTCGGATTCGGCAAACTGTCCAGAGAACCGCTCGCCGACTCCAAGTCGGCCGAGCGCTGGCTCGCCACCTTTCCCGGCAACGACCCGCTGGCAATACACGTGGAGCTCCTGAACGAGCTCGGGCGCATCGCCGAACGCGCCACCAAGCGCACGCCTGCGGTGCTCGAAGCGGTGTTCAGCGTCGACGCCAATACCGATGGCCTGCGCAACGCGCTGACCACGCAGTACATCGAACACGCCAACCGCAGCTCGAAGATCGAAAACCAGCTGTGGTCGGCAATGTTCGACATGACGCAGGCCTTCCTGCAGGCGTACCAGGCGTTTTCGCACGAGGTCTCCGACCACGCGCAAAACAGCAAGTGGCAGACGCTGCTGGTCGAGCTGATCGCGCGGCAAGTCGTGCACATGCGGCTCGACGCCAAGACGCGGCTGTACCGCTTCGAACAATGGATTCCCGCGAAATGGGCCGACCTGCACGCGTTGTTCACCCTCGCATGCTCGCGCCAGTTCGAGCGGCAATCACTGACACTGACCCCAGGTGCCGAGGCGACGACGATCGAGCAGGAATACCTGCAGGTGCTGATGTTGCAGCTGATGAACGCCGGCAACCTCAACCCGCGTCACCTGCAGTGGGTCTGCGAGCAGTTGCAGGAATGGTGCTCATCGCTGCGCCTGACGCTGGAGCCGTCGTCATCGACGTCGTTCTTCGTCGACCTCGCTGCGCGCGACGGCTTGCGCCGGCGCACCGCGGCACCGCTCGAAGGGCGCGTGCTGTTCCTCGACACCCGCCCGCTGCACGCGATCCTGATGCAGAACGTGATGGCGGTCGAACAGAAGATCCGCCACCAGCCGCTTTCCGACCGCACGCCGCGGCGCACCGAGCAGCTCAACCTGCTGCACAAGCTTGCGGCGCAGGTCGACCCCGAATTCAAGCCATTCGCGCGCCGCGGAGAGCGCACGTCGGCAGGCGGCGCGGTCGACGCGATCGTCGGCTTCGCGCGCATCGCGGCCTACCTGCGCGAGGAGGAACGCGAGCCGATCCCGCGGCTCGACGCCGGCAAGAGTTTTGACGGCACGATGGAACTCGCCGTGTTCGGCCGCCTGCGCAACGAGGACAGCCGCCGCGTCGAGTTCGCTCGCCAGCGCCTCGCCAAATACGCGCCGGCGGGCGGACCGTGGGAAGTGAAGGACGTCTCGCAGACGGGCTTCAGGCTGATCGCGCCGATGAGCGTGGCCAACGCGATCACCCTCGGCACACTCGCCGCGATCCGCTCGCATGGGCAGTCACTGTGGACGCTCGGCATCGTGCGACGGATGCGCAGGCTGACGACCGAGCGCGCTGAAATCGGCCTGCAAGTGATTGCGATCGCGATCACCGGCGTCGACATGGTCGAGCATCGGCGCGGCGCCTCCGATGGCTATTCCATCGACGGCGAACCGACGACCTCGAACGGACGCACCTTCCAGGGGCTGTTCCTGGCGATGCGCAAGCGCGAAGGCGAGCATACCGTGCAATCGGTGATCGTCCCCGCGGTCGAATACCAGCCGACCAAGCGTTTCCAGGTGGTGACCGCAAGCTCGATCCATCCAATCCGTTTCGGCCGCCTGATCGAGCAGATGTCCGACTGGGTGTGGACGACAATCGAGCCGGTGGGCATCGACGCCAGCGACCGTCCGTTCACCGGCGACGGCACAACCATCACCGGCAACAACGCCGCATCCGCGGCATAATCCCCGTTTTACCCAATATCGCCACGCGCGGGTTGCGAGATGCCGCAGGCTGAGTCATTGCGAGCAGGCCAGCAGGATAGCTACGCCGGGATCTGCGCAGCGCACCGCTGGGACGTGCCGGCGCAGTTCAACATTGCCGATGCCTGCTGCCGCCGCTGGGCAGACGATCGCAGCCGGTTCGCGCTGTATTGGGAGGACGAGAGCGGCGCGAACTCGGCGCATACGTTCTTTGACCTGCAGCGCGATGCCAACCGGCTGTCGAACGCGCTCGCCGCACGCGGCGTGTGCCGTGGCGACAAGGTCGCGATAATCCTGCCGCAACGGCCGCAGACGGCCGTCGCCCACATCGCCATTTACCAGATGGGAGCGATTGCGGTGCCGCTGTCGTTCCTGTTCGGCGCCGAGGCGCTCGAGTATCGACTGCGATTCAGCGGCGCAGTGGCGGCGCTGGTCGATCCGCAGTCATGGCCAAACCTCGCGCCGATCCGCGCGCAGCTTCCGCAGTTGCGCGACGTGATCGGCATCGCCGGCGTGGAAGGCGAAGGCATCGTCGACTTCGCGGCTTTCATCCACGGCGCGCCCGCCCATTTCGACCTGGTGGCGACGACGCCGCGCGATCCGGCGCTGATCGTATTCACCAGCGGCACCACCGGGCCGCCGAAAGCCGCGTTGATGCCACATGGGTGCCTGCTCGGCAACATGCCGGGTTTCGTGCACTCGCACAACGGCTATCCGCAGCGAGGCGACCTGTTCTGGTCTCCCGCCGACTGGGCGTGGACCGGCGGGTTGATGGACGCGCTGCTGCCGGCGTTCTACTGCGGACAGCCCATCGTCGGATACCGCGGCCGCTTCGACGCAGAGCGTGCATTGCGCCTGATCGAGCGCTACCAGGTCCGCAATACGTTCCTGTTTCCGACGGCGCTGAAACTGATGATGAAGGCATTCCCGACGCCGCGCCAACAGTTCGACATTAACCTGCGCTCGATCATGAGCGCCGGCGAAGCGGTAGGCACGACGGTGTTCGACTGGGCTCGCGATGCGCTCGGAGTGACGATCAACGAGATGTTCGGGCAGACCGAAATGAACTACATCGTCGGCAATTCGTATTCGCTGTGGCCAGCGAAGCCGGGGTCGATGGGGCGCCCCTACCCGGGCCACCGCGTCGGCGTGATCGACGACGACGGGAACGAAGTGGCCAGCGGCGCAAGCGGCGACGTCGCGCTCAATCGGTTCGCCGCCGACGGCACGCCCGATCCGGTGTTCTTCATCGGGTATTACGGCAATGCGCAGGGCACGCTCGACAAATGGAGCGGCGACTGGTGCCGCACCGGAGACGTCGCGCGAGTCGATGCTGACGGATACCTGTGGTACGAAGGTCGCGCCGATGACATGTTCAAGTCCGCCGGCTACCGCATCGGCCCCTCGGAGATCGAGGATTGCCTGGTCAGGCACGCTGCCGTGGCCAATGTCGCCGTGGTACCGTCGCCCGATGAAACGCGCGGCAACGTGGTCAAGGCGTATATCGTGCTTGCGGCGGGCTACGCGCCTTCGCAGGCGCTGGTCGACGACATCCGCGAGCACGTGAGGAAATTCCTGGCGCCCTATGAGTATCCGAAGGAAATCGAGTTCATCGATGCGTTGCCGATGACTACCACCGGCAAGGTGCAGCGTGCCGAGTTGCGCAAGCGCGAACGCGCGCGCAAGGCGGACGGCGCGAAGGCGATTCCTTGAGCGCGCAGCGCCTCGCGTTGTCGATCGAGCCGGGCGACTACGCGATCTGCCGGTTGCCGGCGGAGTCCGAGCCTCCGGCATGGGCGCTGGGCGCCGCGCATTATTCGATCACGCGCACGCGCGATGAAATGTCGATCGTCGTCGACGGCAGCAGCGTTCCGACCGATGTCGTGGCAAGCCGCGGCTGGCAGATGATCCGCGTTGCCGGCCCGATGCCGCTCGACCAGTCGGGGATCCTTGCGAGCGTGACGTCGCCGCTCGCCGCCGCTCGGGTGTCGGTGTTCGCGATGGCGACCTACGATACCGACTACATTCTGGTTCCCGCCGCCCAACGCGCCACCGCCGTTCGCGCGCTGGAAGCCGCCGGGCACAGCGTTTCCACCAAGTACTGACGCGCTGCGTGGCTCGCGGCCGCGCTTACACGGCGCTCGCTGCGCGCATGCCCTCGAGGAAGCGCCGGTGCAGCAGGACCCACACCGCCGCCGGCGCGACGGTCGGCAGGATCAGCGCGCCGAATTGATACGCGAATGCAATCAGTTGGTGCTGGGCGATCGAGAACCCGGTTTGCGACGCGACCAGTGGGCCTGCGCTGAAGGCGATGTTCTTCAGGAAGTCGGCAAGCACGCCCCACGCCACCAGCGGCAGAAGCACGGCGATGCCGATCGCGAGGCGGCGGACATAACCGCGTTCGCGCGCGGCCAGCGTCAGCGCGGCGAACATCGGCATCCCGTACGAGTACAGCAGCGCGTTGACGTCGACGCTGATCGCCCCCGCGCTTTGCGCACTGCCCGGGCGCAGCCAGGTGACGAACGTGATCACCGACGACTGCTGCTCGACGCTTCTCACGATGTCCGGGAAAGCCAGTTGCGCGACGGCAGCGACGATCAGCCGTACCGGCCACGTGAACAGCGGACCCGCGAAATACCATAGCGCGAACGTCACCGGCAGGATCGCCAGCGTCGCGACGACGAAGCGCGGCAGCGTGCCCTTCAAGCGGTGACGATTGCGCCGCGCGCTGCGGGGGGGGGTCCGCCACCGCGCGCGTCGTTGCGCGGCAACGTGCGCACCCACACCAGCCATACGATCAGCACGTCGAGCATGATCAGCGCCTGCCACACGTACAGGTGGGCCCACTCGAACCAGCTGCGGTTCCATTGGCCGAGATAGAACAGGCTGATCACGCGAACGATGTTGAGTCCCTGCACCGCGAGCGTTCCCGCCAGCAGTCCCAGCAGCTTGTTCTTCCACGGCGCCGGGTATGCGAGCATCGCGGCCAGCAGCA
>JBDTJK010000028.1:0-4363 GCA_039935875.1 Casimicrobiaceae bacterium | reverse complement strand
GGCAGGAAACCGCCGCCAGGGCCACCGTGCACGAACACGATCGGCACGCCCGCAGGATTGCCGCATTCCTCCCAGTACAGCGCGTGCCGGGTGTCCACGGGCAGCTTGCCCGACGCGTGCGGCTCGACATCGGGCCACAGCAATTCATCATGGGCGCGCTGGCGTGTCGCGTCGTTCATCGGGTGCTGCAATGCCGAACCATGTTGCAAGGATAAACAAATTGGCGTGGTGCAGGCGCGCCGGTCGCGTTTCGACACGGATCGCGGCCCTCGGCCGCCGATCCGTGTCCGGCGTGGTCAGCCCCGCGTGCGCGCCGCGACGACCTTCTGCCGCTGCGTGCCGAGCCCCGCGATGCCGAGTTCCACGACATCGCCGGAGCGCAGGTATTGCTGCGGCTTCATGCCCATGCCGACGCCGGGAGGCGTGCCAGTGGTGATGATGTCTCCCGGCAACAGTGTCATGTAGCGCGACACGTCGGCCACCAGCGCTGCGCAGCCGAATATCATCGTCCGCGTGTTGCCCGTCTGCTTGCGCACGCCGTTGACATCGAGCCACATGTCGAGATCCTGCGGATCCTTGATCTCATCGCGCGTGACCATCCACGGCCCGATCGGACCGAACGTATCGCAGCCCTTGCCCTTGCCCCACTGCGAAGCGCCATGTTTCAACTGGTATTCGCGTTCCGACACGTCATTGACGAGGCAGTAGCCGGCGATGTATTTCAACGCATCCTTGTCCGCGACGTAGCGTGCGGTGCGGCCGATGACGATGCCGAGTTCGACTTCCCAATCCGTCTGTGTCGAGTCGCGCGGCAACATGATGTTGTCGTTGGGGCCGACGATCGACGTCTCGGCCTTGAAGAACACGATAGGATGCGCGGGGATCGGCGATCCGGTTTCCTTCGCGTGATCGACGAAATTGAGGCCAATCGCGACAAACTTCGGTGGCGTGGCCACGCATGGGCCGAGGCGGGGCTTGCCCTTGACCAGAGGCAGCTTGCGCGCGTCGAGCTTGCGCAGCGCGGCCAGCGATGCCGGCGACAGCGTGCTGCCGTCGATGTCCTTCACCTTGCGCGACAGGTCGCGCAGCTTGCCGTCGGCATCGATCAGGCCCGGCTTTTCGCGGCCGGCGGGTCCATAGCGTACGAGTTTCATCGGATATCCTCGAAATGATTGAGTCGTTCGGAGCGTGCTAGATCGTCATGCCGCCGTCGATCGAAAAGACCTGTCCGGTGGCGAACTGCGATTCGTCGGAAGCGAGGAACACGATGACCGGTGCGATCTCCTCGGCCTTGGCGAGACGTCCCATCGGCTGGCGCGCGATGAACATCTTGCGCGCCTCGACCGGGTCCTCGAACGCGTTGATGCGCTCGGCAAGCGACGGCGTGTCGACCGTCCCCGGTGCGATCGCATTGCAGCGTACGCCTTTCTGCACATAGTCGGCCGCCACGGATTTGGTGAGGCCGACGACCGCAGCCTTGCTGGCGCCGTAGACGAAACGGTTGGGCAGGCCCTTGATCGAGCCGGCGACCGATGCCATGTTGATGATGCTCGCGGCGCCGCGGCCGCGCGCGAACTTGTCGAGCATCGCAGGCAGCGCCGCGCGAATCGCGACGTACATCGCGCGCACATTGAGGTTGAAGCTGAAGTCCCAGTCGGACGGCGCGCAGTCGAGAATCGTTCCGTGGTGCACGAATCCGGCGCAGTTGAACATCGCGTCCAGCGCCGGCAAGCCCTCGATCAGTGTCTTCACCGCAGCATCGTCCAGTACGTCGAGCTTGTGCGTGGCCACGTTGCCGATGCCGGCGAAAGCCGCCAGCAGCTTGTCGTTGAGGTCCGTCGCGTGCACGGTGGCGCCTTCGCGCGCCATTGCGAGCGCGGCAGCGTGGCCTATGCCCTGTCCCGCTGCGGTGACCAGCACGGTCTTGCCTTCCAGTCGTCCTGCCATTGTGTCGAAGCCCTCGTGTAGTTGTAACTGCGGCGCCCGCGCCCTCAGCGCAGCGACGGCGCCAGAGAACGCGCCGGGTCGGCCCAGGCGGTGTTCGGCACCTGCGCGTACCAGCCGGGCCGGCCCGGATCGCGGTCGTACGGATAGCCGCCAAGTTCCTGGAACAGTGCGTGATAGCGCGCGAGCTTGTCGCGATCGAGCTTGATGCCGAGGCCGGGCGCGTCGGGTACGCGGATCGCGCCGTCGGCGTAGTGCATCGGGCCGCCGGCGATCACATCGTCGGTCAGGTGATGATAGTGCGCGTCCGCCGCGTAGCCCAGGTTCGGCACCACGGCGCCCATGTGCAACATCGTCGCGAGCTGGATGCCGAGCTCGCCGGAACTGTGCACGGCGACCCCGATGCCCATCGTCTCGCAGACGCCGGCGGCCTTGATGCAGGGACGGATGCCGCCCCAGAATGTCGTGTCGAGCAGCACCACGTCGACGCCGCCGCTACGGATGTTGGCGGCGAGCTGCTCGAAGTTGACGACGACGGTATTGGTGGCGATCGGCAACGGCACGAATTCTTTCAGTCGAGCGAGCTGCGGCAGCCCCCACACCGGGTCCTCGAAATAGTCGTTGCGCAGGTCGAGGATGTTACGTCCGAACTCGATTGCATCGGCCAGTGACATCGCCGAATTCGGATCATAGCGGAAGCGCTCTCCGTCGAGCGCCGCGGCCAATGCGCGGTAACAGGCGAGCTCGTGCGCCGGCGGATACACGCCACCCTTCAACTTGTGCGACGTGAAGCCGTGCGCCGCCTTCAGCGCGCGCGCATGCGCGACGAGCTGCTCAGGCGTGCGCACTTCGCCTTCGCCGGTGTCCGGGTTCGCGTAGCGGAAGAACAGGTAGCTCGCGAAATCGATCGTGTCGCGCAGCTTGCCGCCGAGCAGCGCATGCACCGGCACGCCGAGCTTCTGGCCGATGATGTCGAGGCACGCGAACTCGATCGCCGCGTGCAGCTGCGTGCGGTTGTTGTACAGGCTTGCCGTGGGATTGCAGATCTTGAGGCGCATCGCCTCGAGCGAGAACACGTCGTGTCCCTGCAGGTACGGCAAAAGCGCAGCGAACGCGCGCGTGGCATCCTCGCCGCCGCCGCCCATCTCGCCAAGCCCACAGTAACCGTCGTCGGTCTCGACTTCGACGACGGTGCGCACGAAACGTCCCCAGTGCGCGCCGTTGCTGTGCAGCAGGGGCGCCTGTAACGGCACGGTGACCGGCGTTGCGCGTAGGGTGGAGATTCGAGTCATTCGATGCGCGGCGGCAAGCGGTCCGGACGACGCCATGTCGCGGGCAGCGACGACGATTGTACCCGCGGCCGCGCTTCCACTGGTATTACCACTTGACCAGTTTGCGGCTGGCGATTAGCCTGTTGCTCTCGCAGGATTGCGGATCAGAGCGTGACGTGCAGCGGCGAGGGAAGAGATTGCCATGCCGTTTTCGAACATCGAGCCACGCCGACTGTACCGCCAGATCGCAGACCAGATTCGTCGCCTGATCCAGGACGGGGAATTCGTGGCCGGCGCGCGCCTGCCGCCCGAGCGCGACCTGGCGCGGCAACTGGGCGTGTCCCGGCCGTCGGTGCGCGAGGCGTTGATCGCGCTGGAGGTCGAGGGACTGGTGGACGTGCGCATCGGTTCCGGCATCTACGTGCGCGTGGCGGATGACGGGCGGTCGTCGGATGCCAGCAAGGACGCGGCAGCGGGGCCCTTCGAGCTGCTGCGTGCGCGGCACCTGGTGGAAAGCGAATGTGCGGCACTGGCTGCGAGGATGGCGAAGAAGGGACAGTTGCAGGCGATCGAAGCGGCACTCGGCGATATGCAGTGCGAACTGGATGGCGGGGACATGCCGCTCTTGGGCGACCGCCTGTTTCACCTGCGGGTTGCCGAGGCGACCGGAAACGGTGCTCTGGTGCACGTGATCAGGATGTTATGGGAGGAGCGCACCGGGCCGCTCTACAAGCAGCTCCAGCACCATTACGATTCGCCGAAACTGTGGCATTCGGCGATGGCCGAGCATCGCGCTGTGGTCGAGGCGATCGCAGCGCGGGACGCGCAGCGAGCGCGCGCGACGATGCAGCGGCACCTCGACCAGGCTTACAAACGATTCATCAAGGGCTGGGACACGCGCAACTGATTGCGCCCGGCCGACGCCATCAAGGAGACACGATGCTAGCCTGCCGCATTCACGCCAAGCAAGACCTGCGCCTCGAGGCGGTGACGACGCCTGCACTCGCACCCGACGAGGTTTTGGTGCGCCTCGGCGCCGCCGGTATTTGCGGATCGGACCTGCATTACTTCTTCGAGGGGCGCAACGGCAACTTCGTCATCCGCGAGCCGCTGATCCCCGGGCACGAGGCGTCCGGCGTGGTCGCCAG
>JBDTJK010000027.1:0-21244 GCA_039935875.1 Casimicrobiaceae bacterium | reverse complement strand
CCGGCGTCCAGCGCAGCGGATGATAGATTTCGCCAGCGTCAACCATCGCACGCAACCAGCCGCAGCGCTCCGCTGCGCGTTGCACCGGCAGCAACAGGGAAAGCAGCCGCGACTGACTCTTCCCATCAGAGTATTCGCGCAGCGCCTGTGCAAGCGGCAGATGCTGCGCCTTGGCGAGTGCCGAAAGGCGCGTCGTGTAAGTGGCGAGAAAGGCGAATGGCGCCTCTTCATCGCCGCGATTTTCCGCGAGATTGAAATGCACGCGCCCAACCAGGTTCCAGGCCGGATGGCGATGCTTGAGGAAGTCCTGCAGTGACTGCTTCGATTGCGTCAATTCAGCGCGAATGGCCGCATCGAGATCCGCCCATAGAGAACGCAGCACCGAAGCCGTCAGGTATTCCGCGCCGATCATCGGCGGCGCGCCTGCCACAAGTGCTTCGAGATCTTGCCCGGACGGCGTGGCGACGAGTGTGCCGCGCTCATCACGCCCACGTTCGCCAGTGTCGGGCGCCGCGCACAGTGCCGTGACATAGTGCGCGCCGAAGTCGCGCCAGTAGCTCAACACCGGCGGCAGCGCCGTTCCCACCTCCTCCGCGCCGAGTTGCAAAATACCGTGGCCGGCACCGTTCGCGAACGCTCGAATCAGCTTGGCTTGCGTCGATTCCGAAACGACCGGAGCATAGCGGTCCGACGCAAGAAGCAGATGACCGTGTGGAGTGAGAATAGGAACCAGTGCGTCGATTGGCATCCTGCCTATTTTACCAACTCCAGGACGCCACCGAATGCTTGCGCACTCATATCACGTCATGGCTTCCACGCGATTCACAATTTCGCGAGTCGCTGCGCAACATCGAGGTTTGTTTGGCTGCAGCAGCAGGTGCGCGTGATCGGACAACCAGAGCGTCAATGGCTCTGCTGGAATTGCGCGATCATATCTCCGAAGCGTAGACGAGATGAAGAAATCGCGCTGTTCAGCCACGCCAAGGCGAAGATGGCGCTGGCAGCGATCAAGGGAAATAGAACCTTCGTTGAGCCGTCGACGCAGTGCAAGATCCGGGTCACGGGCGTCATGCTTGTGCGACTTGCGTCGACAAGTTATTGATAGTCCTCTTCATTATGGTGACGTGCGGCCAGTATCGTGATGGTTCGATCAGGCCCGATTTCGAAGAGCGCGACATAACCGGCGTTGCCGTGAGGGATGATCAGCTCGCGCAGGAATGGGCGGCCAGGTAGCGCCTTGCGACAGGAGCCCCGCGGTGGGGGTGGACAACAGCATTGCACGGGCAAGCGCAGCGTCAATCCGGAACGACGTGCATCGCGATCCGCGTGGCGTAGTTCGTGTAGTGCACGTAACGACCCTGCAGCCAAAGGACCCACTCGTGGTCACCCGGGATTCCTCGCGGCACCACGGGGCGCACGTTGTCTTGAACAGAGCCGCTGGTGATCGGGGTGATGTCCCAGTGCTCGCCGCCATCCGTCGTCGTCCACTTTTCGATCTCGAAACGCTCGCCGACCTGCCGCGAAAGGTAAGCGGTCGACGGATTGGCATGGTCGAGCGCGATGCCTCCCGAGTAGTGCGGTTCGCGCTCGCGCCGCAGGAAGGGCGTCTGCGGGAACCAGCGGCCACCCCGTGTGATCTGGCGATCGGACCAGGCTTCTCCGCACCATTGCGCGTAATGATAACGGTGATCGCCGGCGCGCGCGAGACGGACGTACGCAATGACCGGATTCCCATTCTGGTCGAGTGCGAGGTCCCATATCCAGGCTGGTATGCGTTGCGGTTTGCCGTCATAGACGAGTGACGCGGCGCTCGGGGAAATCGGTCCGTCGCCAATGTGCCCCAGCAGCGTTCCGTCCGATGCCCGGAATTCCTGTCGCTCGTAGCGGAAGTGGTAGACGCAGTTCTCGGCCTCGTCGCGCGGGTGACCGTCCGTGAAGGCAAAATGGATGATGGATCCGCCGTCCGAGCACATCTTGAAATAGGGCCGGACCTCATTGCCCGCGT
Organism: Casimicrobiaceae bacterium; assembly: GCA_039935875.1. Taxonomy (GTDB): domain Bacteria; phylum Pseudomonadota; class Gammaproteobacteria; order Burkholderiales; family Casimicrobiaceae; genus VBCG01. The sequence continues at coordinate 19,239 of JBDTJK010000027.1, read as the reverse complement.
GCGCCGCGTCGCGAAACAGCGTGCGCGGCGCGGACCACGTGACGCCGTCGCCGGAAGTGGCATACGCAGGCTTCCAGTCCGCGCCGCACCAGAAAACGTAGATGAGCCCTTCGTCGTGCCGGTAGACCGGATTGGAATAGACCACGCCGGAATCGACGGTGACCGCCGCTTCCTCGCCCCACTCGCTGATGTCCTCCGCTTGCGTCGTGCTTCGGCAGTAGAGGCCGATCCCATTGTGCCGCGCATAGAAGACCATGAGACGCCGGTCGGGCAACACCAGTATCGAGCCGCTGCCATGGTCGTTGCTTCCCCAGCCGGTCCGCAATGCGAATGCGAACGTCTCCTTTGTGTCGTGATCGTAGCTGCCGACCTGCAACACACCCGAGCGCGTCACCCAGCACGCGCTGGTGCGGCGGAATCTGTGGTTGATGTGTACCGCGCGCGGATCCTGGAACCAGCACCAAGCTCCGTCATCGGCAAAGATGCCGCGCACGTCAGCGCCAGTCCCGCTGCCAGTGCGACAGCACGCGCAGGCATTCCTGACGGTCGAAGTCGGGTTTCTTGCGCAGCGTCGCCATCTCACCGGCGCTGACCACGCGATCGGCGAAATGCTCGACCACCGCATATTCGTGGCGACCCATGTAGTCGTCGACCAGGATCACGCAGTCGCTACGGTCACCGAGATTTAGCAGGCATTCGAGAATGCAGGCAACGCGAAAGCGTCCGTCAATCAGTATGGTGTCGGGCCCCATTGCCTGAGCGCGCAGGAACTCCCATGGCGACTGGGCGTAGCGTCGCCAACGCAGCACGCGCGTCTGCGTCGCCGTCCTGAAGACGGGAACGCCCCACGGCTGGGTGATACCCGTGTCCGCGTAGATCAGCCGAAACAACTCGGGCTTACTGGGCAACCGCGACAAAACGCGGTGCACCGCGCGGAGAAAAGATGTGTTATCAAGGCGCACTCGGGTGTCAACCTGGGTGTATGCCTGTCCGATTCCGACCTCCGCCTCCAAAAACCAAACTTGCTGCCTCAACACCCTCACGAATACCCCCATGACACCTCACCAGATCGAAGCGTTCGCGATCATCATCATGATGATCGTGGCATTCATGAGCGGTCGCCTGCGCTACGACGTCGTCGCCGCACTGGCGCTGCTGGCTGCGACGGTCCTTGGCGTCGTGTCGGGCGCCAAGGCGTTTACCGGCTTCGCCAATCCGGTGATCATCATCATTGCCTCCGTATTAGTGGTGAGCCGCGCGATCGCGGCATCCAACTTGCTCGAAGTGTGGCTCGGTTCGCTGCTGGGACGCGTTCGCTCGACGTCCCTGCAGGTGGGTATCCTGACGGCCGCGGTCGCCTACCTGTCGGCATTCATCAAAAACGTCGGAACGCTCGGCATATTCATGCCGCTTGCGGTGCGGACTGCGCGCCGCTCGAAGCAGTCGCCGTCGATCTACCTGATGCCGCTGGCATTTGGATCGCTGATCGGCGGGACGATCACCAAGATCGGGACGTCGCCGAACCTGCTGATTTCGAGCGTCCGCGTGGATCTGGGCGGCGCGCCATTCGGCCTGTTCGATTTCGTCGCCGTGGGGTTGCCGCTCACGACGATCGCGATCGGATTTCTCGCGATCGGCTGGCGCCTGCTGCCGCATCGCGACGGCGAGAAATCCGCGGAAGAGGCATTTTCGATCGATTCCTACAAGACCGAGCTGCGGGTCCCCTCCCCGCTAGAGCCAGCCGGCCTGACCGTCGAAGCGCTCGAGGCGCAGGTCGATGGCGAAGTGTCGGTGGCGGCGATCATTCGCGAGGGTTCGCGACGTTATGTTCCTGGCGGAGACTGGCGCATCTTTGCGGGAGATGTGCTGGTCGTGCTCGCCGATCCGACGGCGGTCGAAAAGCTCGTCGCCAAGACGGGTTTCGAAATCGTTGGCTCGAAGAAGTTGGATGCCTCCGAGGACAAATCCGACGAGATGGAAGTTACCGAAGTAATCGTGCCATCCGAATCGATGCTGGTCGGACAAACTCCTCATTCGCTTGATTTGCGCCATCATTTCGGGATCAACCTTTTTGCGATACGCACGGCGGGCACTGCAAACACTGCACGCCTGCACTCGCATCGCTTCGTCGCTGGCGACGTCGTGCTGTTCCAGGGCTGGGGCAAGAACCTGGCGAATTCGATCAGCGAGCTCGGCCTGTTGCCGCTGGCCGATCGCAAGCTGACGATCGGCAGCCAGGTGAGCGGCATGATTCCCCTGCTGTTGCTTGCCGTAGCGCTGCTACTCGTCGGCTTCGGCGTGCTCAATATCGAAGTTGCGTTTTTCGCCGCCGCGGTGCTGACGGTGCTGCTGAAGCAACTCTCGCTCAAGGATGCCTACGCCGCCATCGAATGGCCGGTCATTGTGATGATCGGTTGCCTCATACCGGTCGGCGAGGCGATGAAGGACAGCGGCGCTGCCGCGTTGCTGGGCGACGTGCTCACCCAGGTTGCGCATTTTGTTCCCGCCTATGCGGCGGTCGGCCTGGTGATGGCGACCGCGATGCTATTTACGCCGCTACTGCATCACGCCGCTGCGGTACTCGTGCTCGGTCCGGTGGCGGCGGCGCTTGCCACCAATCTCGGATACCGCAGCGACGCATTCCTGATGGCCGTGGCGCTGGGCTGTGCCTGCGATTTCCTCACGCCGATCGGCCACCAGAACAACACGCTGGTAATGGGCCCGGGAGGCTATCGTTTCGGCGATTATTGGCGGCTGGGACTGCCGCTGACGCTCATGGTGTTGCTGATAGGCACGCCACTGATCGTGTGGAAGTGGCCGTTGCAGGGATAAGGCGAGGGTTTGGTGCAGACAGCTGGGTTGCCGCACACCGCAGTTTTCAACCGGCCAGCCGGGCTCAATTTGTTCTTCGTGCCGGTGCGGTCAACAGCGGCCGGCAACGGCGCATACATTTTTTTCGAAACGACTCGCACGCATTTTCCAGCGGGAACGCAAGTTTCAGCGGCGGTTGAAGTGCAGCCCAACACATCAGGCGAAACCGCGTTTATCAACGCAACTTTCAGTGGCTATCTCGTCAACCAATGACACCCCGCAGTCGCCAGTAATCGAAAAACCTCACTCGCGAACCAACGACAAAGTTCGCAAACCTGCCGTGTCACCACGGGTCACTGGTGATGCCCGTTCAGGATGCACCGATCGAACAGCCACGCGTAAGCCCGGAATTGCAATATCGAGCGCGTACTCTGGACAATACGGAATCGCCGAACCTCGACGTATAGCCGCCAATAAATCTGCAATTACCTGAAGCCGAAAAACGCCAAAACTGCAAGCACCACGACGACCAGTCCCACGATATAGATCAACCTGTTCATGCTGCCTCCTTGAATCCAGCAACTCGAAGTCCGTACGCCGGATTGTTGTTATGTCGCGTTGTCGACTTGTTCATTCGTTTCACCAACCGCTTGCTGTACCGTTCCTTCTATTTGGTTCACGTCGCCCTTTGCTTCGAGATCCTTGTTGCAAGGAAACTTTCCAGCGACTTCCTGAAGGCCCAATAAGAGAGGGCTCGCTTAAAAAGCGCATCATTGGGGCGTGTGTCACTATAGTGCGAGGTGCGCGCCGCCACCATAAGACGGACCATGATTAGACTGTAGGACGTGAAGTGGGGTGTTTCCAGACTACTCGAGATCGAGCACTGGCGATGGCATGCACCGCGAATCCTTTGGGGTCGCTCACATAGGAATGTGAAATGCACTTTTGGGCTACCGCAGGACCTGCGATTCTCGCGTCATTCTTGGCTTCGTTGGTGGAATTCGTTGAAGCCTTGACGATCGTTCTTGCGGTCGGTATCGCGCGTGGTTGGCGTTCGACGTTTTTTGGAACCGGTACGGCGGTATTTGTATTAGCCCTGCTTATCGTAACGCTGGGGCAATCGCTCACGGCGATCCCACTATCGCTTGTTCAGGTTGTTGTTGGCACTTTGCTACTTATGTTTGGTTTGCGATGGTTGCGTAAGGCTGTGTTGCGCGCCGCCGCCATCATCCCGCTACACGACGAAGCAGCAGCCTATGCTGCTGAATCGGAGTCGTTGCGAAAGGAGGCGCGATTCGCCGGCAAACTTGACAAGATTGCATTCGCGGCGGCATTCAAAAGTGTGATGCTCGAGGGCGTGGAGGTCGTATTCATCGTCATTGCAATCGGCGCAAGCGGCGGGATGCTTATCCCGGCGACGATGGGTGCCCTGCTTGCTCTATTTCTTGTGGTCATCCTTGGCATATGGTTGCACCGTCCATTGGCAAAGGTTCCAGAAAATGCGCTGAAGTTTAGCGTTGGGGTGATCCTTGCCGGCTTCGGAACGTTCTGGGTTGGCGAAGGTATAGGGTTTGCGTGGCGAGGCGAGGAATGGACGATACTTGTGCTGATCACCGCATACTTCGCCGTGGCGCTTGCGCTGGTACCAATATGTCGATTAGCGCATCAAACGGAATCTGTGGCGATGAAGCGATCAGGCAGGAATGCGCAACGACCGTTGCCAGCGCTTTGGAAGGAACTGATTGGGCTTTTTGTCGGCGACGGATTCCTGGCGATTGGGATCGTTCTTTGGGTTGTCATCACGAAGGTTTCTCAAGTGAACCTGCCAAGCCTGGTTCCAATAATCGACCTCGCGTTTGCGATCGGCTGCGCAGGTCTGCTCATACTCAGCACCATTCGGGGCGCGCGCTCGCAGCAGCAAGCAGGTTGAGTAGGCAAAAGGCTAGGCAGCGTGTTCCGCTGAAATGCCTGATTCTTGCGGGCCGTATCACGTGTCTGCGACAAATGTCTGTCGTCACTTTCTCTCGCGGCTCCAATTCCGCTGTAGCTGTTCCCGTTGCGACTTGGTGAGCACGGCGTCCATCTGCTTTTGCGCGTCGGCTCCCGAGGTCCACATCTGCTGCCGGAGTCCCTCCAGATTCTTGTATCCCTTGCCGATTGCCGCATCATCGGCGTTGCCGGAGGCGAGCAATCCGCGCGTCTGAAACTGCTGCGCCTGCATCTTGCCCATCAGCTCCCAGTGCTTGGTGGACAGCGCTTCCTGGATCTTGGTGATCTTTTCGCGCTGGTCGTCCGTGAGAGTGAGGCCACCCAGCGTGTCGCCACCATAGCCGTACATCATCGCCGGCCCCATGCCGTTGCCGCCGTAGCCGCCCATCATTCCCGGCCCCATGCCGTTGCCGCCGTAACCGCCCATCATCCCGGGGCCCATCCCGTATCCACCGTATCCCCCCATCATGCCGGGGCCCATCCCGTATCCGTCGTAGCCACCCATCATGCCGGGACCGTACCCGCCCTGGCCATAGCCGCCCATCATGCCGGGGCCGTTACCGCCTTGCGGCGCGTCAGCCACTGCGCTTGCACCAACCAGCGTTCCGCCGACCAGAAGGGCAGCACCCAAGGTATTGCGAAGATTCATGCGTTTCATGGCTCAACTCCAATCCGATTTGAGATTGCGGATAATCCTGTCACCGGCGACGATAGATGCCAACGGCTGCCGTTGGCACAAGGCGGGAGACCCCGGGGCTGAGTGCCTATCCTGCCGATCGTCCTGCCGCTCGATTACTTGGCCTTTTGCTTGACGACCCATACCACGAGGCCAACGACCAGGAGGACCAGCAGGATCGGCACCCAAATTCCACCATAGCCACCCATCCAACCCGCGCCATAGCCGCCCATCATGCCGGCTCCGTAACCACCTTGGCCTTGGCCGGACATCATGCCGGGGCCGTAGCCAGCCGGTTCGCTCTGCGATCGCGTTTGCGCTGGGGTTTCTGTCTGACCCTGCGGTTGCCCTTGCGCCTGGTCGTACGTCATGCCGGGACTCGATGCGTTGCGAGGCGTCGATGCGGCAGTTGGCGTCGTGTCGGGATTGGGCGCGGTCTGGGCCAGCGCAAACGGCGCCGTCAATGCCATTGCCATCGCGACGATGCCCGCCGCCAGTGTCAGCTTCCTCATGTGTTTCTCCTTGTCGTGTGCCGATGCCGCTGCCTGATCATGACAACCCCAAGGCGCAAGACAAGAAAGTCGGAATCTGCGTTAGTGGAATCTACGCTGACCTATCGGCAACGTCGGTGCGGCACCGAACATAGTTCTGTTCCAGCGGTGGGCAGCAGATTGGCCAAGGCGCCGCTGCTTTGCGGCAAAGCGGTGGTGACTCGGGTTGCAGACGCTATGACGAAAGCTCTGTTTGGCAGCGCCGGTTCCGCAACCGGCTTCGAACTCAACGCTACAAACTGGCCCTGCGCAGCCGCAACGCGTTGCCGATCACCGAGACCGAACTCAAGCTCATCGCGGCGCTGGCAATCATCGGACTCAACAACAGGCCGAACCACGGATAGAGGACTCCGGCCGCGATGGGCACGCCGATGAAATTGTAGAAGAAGGCGAAGAACAGATTCTGGCGGATGTTGCGCATGGTCTGCTGGCTGAGCGCCCGCGCCTTGGCGATCCCGCGCAAATCACCTTTGACGAGCACGATGCGCGCACTTTGCATCGCCACGTCCGTGCCGGTGCCCATGGCAATGCCCACGTTGGCCTGCGCGAGCGCCGGCGCGTCGTTGACTCCGTCGCCAGCCATCGCCACGATCCGTCCCTGCTGTTGCAGCGCCTTGACCGCCTTGAATTTGTCCTCGGGCAGCACGTCGGCCTGAACATCGTCCAGTCCCAACTGCTTGGCCACCGCTGCGGCGGTGACAGCGTTGTCGCCAGTGAGCATGACGATGCGTACCCCGGCCTCGTGCAACTGGGTGATCGCCTCGGCCGTGGAGGCCTTGATCGGATCGGCGACACCGATGAGCCCGGCGCCGCGGCCGTCCACGCCGATGAGCATGACCGTCTGACCCTGCTCGCGCAGCGCCTGCGCCTGGGCTCCGAGCATTGCGAAGTCGATTCCGGCGTCGTGCATCAACGGCGCATTGCCGAGCACGACGTGGCGTCCCGCGATCTCGCCACGGACACCCTTGCCAGTCACGGAATCGAAGCCGGAGACAGCCTCCAGTTCGATCTTCCTTTCGCCCGCGTATTCGAGAATCGCCGCTGCCAGCGGATGCTCGCTCATTTTTTCGAGGCTTGCCGCAATCTTCAGTACGTCGTCCTCGCCGAAGCCTTCGGCAGCGATCACGCGCTGGACCTTCGGATGGCCTTCGGTCAACGTGCCCGTCTTGTCGACGACGAGCGTATCGACCTTCTGCATCAGTTCGAGACCCTCGGCATCCTTGATGAGCACGCCATCGCGCGCTCCGCGCCCGACACCTACCATGATCGCAATCGGGGTCGCCAGCCCAAGCGCACAGGGACAGGCAACAATCAGTACGGATACCGCAGCGACCAATCCGTTGGCAAAGACCGGAGAAGGGCCGACGAGCGCCCACACCACGAAGGCCAGGATCGCAATGGCAATCACCGCCGGCACGAACCACGCGGAGACCTGATCGGCAAGCTTCTGAATCGGAGCCCGCGAACGACTGGCTTCGTTGACCATCTGCACGATGCGTGCAAGCAGCGTATCGGAGCCGACCTTGTCGGCGCGCATGATGAACGAACCTGTCTGGTTCACGGTCCCCGCGGACACGCGACTGCCCGTCAGTTTGGCCGCGGGTACCGGCTCGCCGGTGATCATTGACTCGTCGATATTGGAGTGTCCTTCGACCACTTCGCCATCCACAGGAACCTTGGCGCCTGGCTTTACCCGGAGCTGGTCACCGACCTGGATCTGCTCCAAGCCGACTTCCTCGTCGCCGCCACCGGGACGAACCCGCGTGGCAGTGGCCGGCGCAAGTTCGAGCAAAGCCTTGATCGCACTGTTGGTACGCGAGCGAGCACGCAGCTCCAGCACCTGTCCCATGAGTACCAGCGTGACGATCACTGCGGCCGGCTCGAAATAGAGCGGCGCCATGCCGTTCATCTTGAAGGCATCCGGGAGGACGCCAGGGAATAACAGGGAGATGATGCTGAACAGGAACGCAGCGCCAGTACCCAGCCCGATCAAGCTGAACATGTTGAGGTGCCACGTCTTGAACGAGGCCCATGCGCGTTCGAAGAACGGCCAACCGCCCCACAACACCACCGGCGTGGCGAGTACCGCCTGCGCCCAGTTGAAGACCTCGCCACCGACCTGATGCTGCAGATCGACACCCGGCACCATATCACTCATCGTGACTACCAGCAGCGGCGCGGCGAGCGCCGCGCTCACCCAGAAGCGGCGCGTCATGTCGCGCAGCTCGCTACTGTCCGCGCTGGCGGTTGCATCGAGCGGCTCGAGTGCCATGCCGCAGATCGGACAATTGCCCGGGCCGGCTTGCCGAATCTGCGGGTGCATCGGACAGGTATAGATCGTGCCCACGGGCGCTGCGGCGGCCGAAGCACCTTTCGGCGCCGTTACGTATTGGGTTGGGCTGGCACGAAACTTGTCGATGCAGCGCTGACTGCAAAAATAGTAATGCCGGCCCTCATGTTCGACCGATTTGGCAGGGTTCGCTTCGACCATCATGCCGCACACCGGATCAGTTTCAGTGTTGGGCGATGGCGGCTCCGGGGTCGGAGTGGCTGACGGCTCCGCGTCGTGCATGTGCGTTTCGTTCATTGCCATTTCTCGGTAGGGGCCCGTGGCGATCGTACACCTCATTTCGCGCGCGGGAGCTCACGGCACAGGGACACCCCCCATCCGCTCAAGGCGTTACCTGGTCGAACACCCGCAAGCCCATCGGCATCACCACAATGATCGTTGCAAGCTATGCAAGAATGGCAAGAATGGCAAGAATGGCGAAAATGATGCCCCGCCACCAAAACCCATCCGCATTTGCGGCTGCTCACGCGTGCAGGACGAAGGCCACGGAATCCGTCCGGGGAATGTCGCAGGAGTTCAGCGACGGTTGAGGATTTTGGGCCGGGGTACCACGGCACATCGAGGAGACAGGACAGCGTGTATCGAGGCGTCATTTATGCACTGGGCTCAGCGGTGCTGTTTGGCATGAGCATTCCTCTAGCCAAGCTGCTTGTGGGCGTCGTATCGCCGTTGCTGCTGGCCGGATTGCTCTACGCGGGGGCCGGCCTCGGGCTACTGCTGGTACTGGGTGTGCGCCGGCGATGGACGCATCAGGGCACCGCAGCAAACCTGCCGCGGCCCGGAGAGTGGCGATGGCTCGCCGCAGCCATATTCTTCGGGGGACTGGCCGGACCGGTGGCCCTTATGTATGGTTTGGTGACCACAGCCGCGTCAACGGCTTCACTGATGCTGAACCTTGAAGCCGTATTCACAGCCCTGTTTGCCTGGTTTGTGTTTCGCGAAAACTTCGACCGCCGCGTGGGGCTGGGCATGCTGGCGATCGTCTCTGGTGGCTTGCTGCTGGCATGGACCCCAGGCGAATCCGGTCAAGCGTCGCTTGGCTCCCTGCTGATTGCGCTGGCGTGCATCTGCTGGGCATTGGACAACAACCTGACCCGCAAAGTTGCGGCTAGTGACGCGGTAGCGATTGCTGGAATCAAGGGTTTGATTGCTGGTGCGGTCAGTCTCAGCTTGGCGCTTCTGCTCGGCGATACGCTGCCCGCGATGCGCGTGATTGGTGCCGCAGCAGTGGTCGGATTCCTTGGCTATGGCGTCAGCCTCGTCTTGTTCGTGCTTGCGCTGCGCCATCTCGGTAGCGCACGCACGGGCGCCTATTTCTCAGTCGCCCCATTTTTCGGCGCCGCGCTGGCGTTCCTGCTACAGGGGGAGGCCGTTACGTGGCAGCTCATCGTTGCCGGCGTGCTGATGGCGTTGGGCGTTTGGCTGCACCTAACCGAGCATCACAGCCATCGACATCAGCACGAGCAACAGGAACATAGCCATCCCCATACGCACGACGAGCACCATCGGCATACTCACGACGGTTGGGACGGCAGCGAGCCGCATACCCACTTTCACACCCATGTGCCGTTGGTCCATTCGCACGTGCATTATCCAGATATGCACCACCGGCATCCACACTAGTGCCAGTTCCTGACCGGGGATTCTGATATCTTCAAACTAAACCGGATGCAGGCCAGCATATCGAAAGCGTCGGCCGGCAAGGCGGCAGAGCGCGCAACGATCCGGCTAACGATACCGATATCGAATACTGCAGAGTTTGCGACCTGCGCGATCCGAAGTTTTGTCCGATGGGTATCTGCTTGAGTCAATCGATTCAAGTTCCAGTGTGGTCAGGTCCACGTCATCACCGCCTGGCCACGACAATGCGACGCGGATCCCTCGCAAGAAGGCGCATCGGCACTCCCTGCGCGGCAAGGAATTCATAGGTATCGGGTTTCATCAGCGCATAGCCCTGAGGAAGCGCCTTCCAGTCAAGGATCCAGCGCGGGTACGTCGCATAGCCTTTCTGCGGCTCGGCGTCGAGGCCAAGCGCAAGCTCATCGCGAAAGTGCACCATCGTCGTGGTGCCGCCAAGGTAAAAGGGAAACGTCTGGTCATAAGTCCCGACCTGGAAGACGGGCGCCGTAGGATCCATCCTTCCGTCGGCAGGAAGGTTTCCCAATGCACGCACCACGCCTGCGGCAGACCGAATCGGGCTGAAAACATTATGACCGACGAATGCGATCTGGAATCCGACCAGCGCGCCCAGTGCTGACGCAAAAATTCCCAGCGCCTTGGCGCGCGGGGTTGCCCGATGGAACAGCCACGAGGCGGCGATCGCACCGACAACGAATGCAATGCCAGCACGTACCAGCCACGGCCCGTACGCAACGAACAGCGCGGCAGGTGTATCGGCGTCCGCCAAATGAGTTACGAGCTTCCCGTAGCCGAACAGCATGAACAGCAGGAACGCAAGCGACAGCAGCACCTGCGGTATTGACAGCCACCACAGGGTGCGCGCCGCGATACGCTCCAGTTCGCGTCCGAGCAGCATCGCGACGGCAGGAAACAAGGGCAGGATGTACGAAGGCAGCTTGGAACCCGATGCGCTGAAGAACACGAACACCAGCACGGCCCACGCTACGCAGAAGCGCCCCCAGTCGAAGCCATTGACGTCGCAGGTGGTGTCGCGCCAGCTGCGCGCGACCGTGGCGCCCCACACCAGCAGCCACGGCGTGACGCCGATGGCGAAGATGGGAATGAAGTAGTACCACGGACCGGCGCGGTGATGCTCGGTGGTGAGGAAGCGCTCGACGTGCTCATGGATGAAGAAAAAATGCGCAAATTCCGGATTCACGCGCGAAACGAGGATAAACCACGGCGCCACCAGCGCCAGGAAAAGTGCGGCACCCGGCAGCAGGTGCAGACGCTTCCATGGACCGCAATCACGCGTCGCGAGCGAATACACGACCAGCGCCCCGCCCGCGATGACGAGTGCCACCGGACCTTTGGTCAGCGTGGCCGCGGCAAGGCCCGCGTACGCGAGAAGCATGAAATTGCGCGCGACGGCGGTGCGTAACGATGACTTTTGCGCGCGCAGGAATGCGCACAGCGCGAGCGTCTGCCAGCCAGTGAAGAATGCATCCAGCGTTGCGTAATGCGACATGAATATCGCCAGCACGCAACTCGCCATCACCATGGCCGCATACGCACCAGCCAGCGGGCTTGAAAGTCGCGCCAGCGTAAGTCCGACCAAGAGTATGGTCAGGAAGCCGCCACTGATGGCGGCAAGCCTTGTCGTCCATTCGTCGACTTCAAAAAGGTTGAACACCGCCGCAGTGAACCAGTACTGCAGCGGTGGCTTCTCGAAATACTTGAGTCCGTTGAGGCGCGGCGTCAGGTAGTCGCCGCTGACCACCATTTCGCGCGCGATTTCGCCATAGCGACCTTCATCCGGATGCTCGAGCACGCGCGTGTCGAGCGCCGCGAACCAGGCAAGCGCCATGATTATGCCGATCGCCACCCAGACAGCGCGTGACACGGCGGAAGGCGTCTGCCACGGGCGGAAGGGCGCGATTACCAGGAGCGTTGGCGCGACGTCGACGCTGATGTTACGTCGCGACAGGATCGAACTTTCTCCAGCTCGTTTGAATGGCATTGGTCGCTTCCCGGTATCCAGAAAGCAAACAGTAGTGAAACTTCATGGCGGCAGCTCCTGCTGTACCACTGCTGCTGGTGACGCTACGATCGCCAAAAATTGGCCAATTACGAGTTTCCATTCAAGTTTTCCTGACACCCGGTAGCTCGCGAACTCCGGACCAGCGCGGGAGCATGGAGACAAGTACGCCATCCCTCAAAATCAAATAATGATAGATGCCCGCGAGTGCGTGCAAGCCGGCAATCCACATTATTGCGTCGGCAAGCCAGGTATGGATATTCGCAAATAGCGCGCCCGTGTTGTGTGAGGCGGTGAACATTGGCGGAATCTCGATACCGGTCAACAGCGTCAACGGATGTCCTTCAAGCCATGCGCCCGCAATGGCTGTCAATGGAACTGCAAACAGCAGGAGGTAAAGTGCAACGTGGGCAAGTGTCGCGGCAACGCGCATCAGTCGCGGCAGGTCGTGCTCGGGCCGGACGTCTACCAGCCGCCAGAGCAGGCGCAACGCAACCAACACCAGCACGCAGATCCCCAATGTTTCGTGGAGTTGGCGGTCGAAGTCACGTGCGGAGGCGTATACGTGCTGCTCGGAGCCGCCGGGTCCATAGATGAAAGCTGTCAGCACCACGACAGCGGTGATCCAGTGAAGTGCCTGCGTAACAGGGCCATAACGACGCGTGAGTTGTTGAATCATGGAGGCAGTGTCCAATATTTTGAGTGCGCAGATCCTGGTATCGACGGCGCACTGAAGTGAGCGACATCATTGAGGGCGTGTTTGCCGTGGCACCTTGACTCGTCGTCGAAGGTACTGGAATTCGTGCCAGGTAAGCAGGATAACCAGTACATCAACAACGGTGATCATCAACAGCCAGAGCGAATGCGTAAATTGATACCGATATAATTGGTAAGCAACAAACACAGTGAATGCAATCATCGCAGTTGGGTAGTACCACAGACGCTCGCGGAGAAGACCTACGATCAGGTAGCCCTTGATCAAGCCGTGGATCAACAGATACAGCGCAACGAAGCGTTGTGAGCCTATCGAAAGGTGATTGACGGACTTCAATAGATAACCGGCAATCAAATCCTGGGGATCTTCCAAGATCTCATCTTGAGTGATCATGGTCACGATATCCAGCAGAAATGCTTGACTGACAAGGAGCGCGAGGATGCCACCCATGATTTCAAGAGCCGAGAGTGCCGCCTTGAATATGAGTGAGACGCGAAACCAAAGTCTGATGGTCGTTTCTGGAATGCGTAGCTTCATCCGACAACTCGTTTTGTGATGGGAAAAAAGGAGGTTGGTTGCGCCCGGAACTTCCTTACCCTATGCCTCGCATAAGTACCGCCGCATAAACCAAGCGCATAGTGTGGAAGAAGCACGAAAATCCCGCCGACCAAGCCAAGCAGGCGGAGGTTGGCACGGCGTGAAGCAGTTGGCCCCGCCGATCCGGATGAGAGACTGCTTCTTCTGGTCTTGCCTTCAGACACTGCGAGACCATTTGGCCGACGGTAGAACGACAGAGACGCACAATCCTGATTGTTTGGCCTCGTCTGAGAAGGCCAGTCGAATTTCTGCGCCGATGCGATCTGCGATCGCTTTGACGATGGAAAGTCCCAAGCCTGATCCCGCTTGATCGCTTCCCAACGTGCGGTAGAAACGGTCAAACACCCGATTGCGTTCACTCGTCGGGATTCCAGGGCCGGAATCCTTGATTTGCAGCACCACGCTTCCATCTTCGAAGGATGTGGAAAGATCGACTCTGCCACCTTCCGGCGTGTAGCGAATGGCGTTGTCAACCAGGTTCTTGACTATTGCAATCAGGTCAAATTCGTTCACCAATACGTGGCCAGCCTGCTCTCCTTCGACGCCAATGTCGATGTGCTTGGTCTCAGCCAATGGCATGACGTCTTCCAGAACGTGGCGATAGACGCTCTGCACTGAAACCGCCGAGCGCGGACTGTCTGGCGCGGACTGGGCCTTGGCCAAGGTTAGCAGTTGATCCATTAGATTGCGTGCACGCTCTATACCCTTATGCAAAGCCAACAGTCGCTCGCGCGCGGGGTCCGACATCTCAGACTTCGACAGTCGCTCTGCCTGTAGAGACATGGCTGTCAATGGGGAGCGCAGTTCGTGCGCCGCGTCGGCAACAAACCGACGCTGCGCGTCCATCGATCGGGCAACGCGTGCCAGCAAGCGATTGATCGCGACTACGAATGGGCGTATCTCGACAGGAAGGTGGAATTCATCCACGGAATGCAACTCCTGCTCGGCGCGTTGGTCGATTTCCTTGGAAAGGACCGAGATGGGCCGGAACATCTCGCGCACGAGTTTCGCGACAATCAGGAGCAAGACAGGAACGAGAATCAGCAGCGGCATCAAGGTGCGCAGGGCGCTGTCGCGCGCGATCTCGTTGCGAATGCCAGTTTCCTGGGCCACGGCGATGCGATCGCCGCCAGCGGTTGTCTTGATAAGCACACGGAATGGTTCGCCATCGACCTCAAGAGTATGTAGTCCATCATGAAGCGTAGCCGGAAGTGGCAGCGGCCTTCGCCCATTCATGATCCGGCCGGTCTCTTTTCCGTCCGCAAGATACTGAACAACGACACGGGATTCTTCATCATCCCCTTCGGCATGGTTGTAGCCGCCAGGAAATGCCGATGGGAGAGGTTGTCGATTGAATAGCGCTGCAATTTGCCGCAGCGTATCGTCTTGAAGCTCGTGCGCCTCGTCGAATGCCGACATGAACGAGAAGACGCCTGCGACCGTCCCGACGACGAGAATGGCCAGCAACAGCGAGACCGAGAGCTTGAGCTGAATCGACTCGTTCAAGCGTCCTTTGAAACCATCCATCCTATCCCCCTCACATTCTTGACCACTTCGCTGCCCAGCTTGCGTCGCAGTGTGTGGATCAGGAACTCGACCGCGCTACTCTCGACCTCTTCTCCCCATCCATAGATGCGATCTTCGAGATCGTTGCGCGACAGGATGGCGCCTGGCCGCACCAGCAATGCGTGCAACAGTGCAAACTCGCGGTTCGAGAGTTGTACCGGGCCTCGGTCACTGACCGTAGCCTCCCGGGTGGCTGGATCGAGCGAGACCACACCATTGCTCAGGAGAGGCGCTGCTTTTCCCCCTTTGCGACGCAGCACTGCGCGCATCCGGGCGAGCAGCTCCGCCATCTCGAAGGGCTTGAGCACGTAATCGTCGGCACCGCCATCCAAGCCACGCAGCCGGTCGTCGAGGCCGTCGCGAGCGGTAATGATGACGATGGGAACCGGGTTGTCCATGCCGCGAATGCCACTCAACACTTCCAGTCCATCCTTGCCGGGGAGGCCAAGGTCCAGCAGCACCAGATCGTAGTGCTGGCAGGTCAGTGTCGCGAGGGCGATTTGACCATTCTTAACCCAGTCGGCAGCATAGGACGCGTCTTTCAGCGCCTCATGGACGGCAAGACCGATCATGGAATCGTCTTCGACCAGCAATACGCGCATTGCGCCTCCGTCCGACAGCAACTCAATGTGTCGTTTTGGCAGCCTTTTGCCTGAACAATAGAACACTGGTCAGAATGAAGGCAAAAAGCGCCGCCGACGCCGAAAAACGACTCAGCGCCAGTCCGCCTGCACTGTGCGGCTTGTCGAGAAAGTCGCCCACCACGGCACCAAGCGGGCGCGTCAGGATGAATGCAGCCCAAAACAGCAGGGTGCGGGGCAGATCTGTCCAATAGTAGGCCGCTGCGACCACGATCAACAGCACACCGAAAACGACCGCTGCGCCGGTGTAGCCAAGTCCAACCGAACTGGCGGTCCAGTCACCCAGCGCCGTGCCCAAGGTCTGCGAAAACATGATCGTCATCCAATAGAATATTTCTGCCTTTGGCGCGCTCACGGAACTCACCGAAATCGAGCCGAGCGTGCGATGCCAGATGAACAGCGAACCGAGTAACAAAGCGAGCAGCAGGCTCGAGCCACCGGCGTACCCGATACCAAGCGATCGATCTGCAAAATCAGCCAGCGTCGTCCCGACGGTGGTAGTAGCAATGATCGTCATCCAGTAAAGGAATGGATGAAAGGTCCTGGACCGGATCTGCACGGTGACCGCCGCGAGGAATATGACCGCGAAAATGGCAGTCGCCATCAGGTACCCCAAATGCATCGACATCGAAACGGCGTCCCCGCCTGTTTCGCCAAGCGTCGTGGCCGCAATCTTGATGATCCAGAAAACCAGGGTGACTTCCGGCACCTTGGTCAATACCTTTACTGCAGAACTATTCAATTTGATTGGATCCCGGTGAATTGGACCTTGCTTTGGAGTGAATCAATGGTCGCCACCAAAGTTTCGTTGAATGATGAATATGTAGGGAAGTATGACCGGCGAAACTTAGGCCAACCATAGCTCACCCACTTACGCACGCACACAAAATCAATAAATTCACCAAAGCCGTCGCGACAATCGCTGATGGCGAGGGTGTAGGGCACGCTGCTGCCAATATGCCGATGGGTGCAGAAAGCGAAAGCTGCGGCGATGCAGCGACCAGGTAGGGAGGCGCGACAAGGTCCGCTGCCGGTGCCCTGCAAGGGACTGTTTTGACCACGGAGAGAAAAATTGCCGGACGCGGTCGCCAAGCGGAGGCGAAAATTGCGCTGCGGTTAAGTTGCGCTGCGGCGAGTGTAGGCGACGTTCCCCTCGAATTCAGTGGCGGTATAGCTCGAAATGCCAAATCTGCATGGCGTGGCCATGAAGCCTCGGCTGCTCAAGGCAATAACATGCGGCTAGGAGTTGGCGACCTCAACAAATATTTTCAGAGACGCTTTTATGCGCCGCGTGCGGCCCGGACAACGGCCCGCGCGAGTGCCGCGGTCGAGTCAATGAAGGGAATGACCGTATCGGCGGCAGACATCAGCAACGGCACTTCCGTGCAGCCGGCGATCAGCGCTTGGGCGCCACGGTCCACCAAGCGCCTCGCCAGCGCTGCCATGGCGGCGCGCTCGTCGTTACCCCGCCGACCCGCCTTGACACCATAGATCAGCTGCATCAGTGTGGCCTGATCGCCGTCGTCGAGCGTAACCGCATCCAGACCCACGGCCACGAGGGCGTCCTCGTAAACGCGCGCCCGCCGGCCGCCATCCGCGGTCAGCAATCCAACCCGCTGCACGGGCGGGCGAAGCGTGCGCACTTCCAGCAGCGTTGCATCGATGATGCTTATGAACGGCAACGAAGTCGCGCCGCGCACATCGGCGATGAATGCGTGCGCCGTATTACAGGGCATGCACAACAACTCCGCTCCCGCGCGTTCCAGAGCGCGCGCAGTTGAGGCCAATGCCGGTCCCGGCGAGTCGCCTTCGCCCGCCACCGCCCGGTTGCGATCGGGAACCTTGGGGTTACTGTCGATCACGACCCGCAGGTGATCCTGGTCACGCTGCGCCGGTGTAGCCGCAAGCAGCTTGGCGTAGAAGTCCAAGGTCGCTTCGGGACCGAGACCACCAATGACACCGACAACCTTATCCATGTTCGATGTGTCCTGTGGACCGTGCCGCAATAGCTGTTGCGCGCCGGCGCGTCATGCAAGCCGAGGTGCACACTCTCGAAGTAGCGCACGCGACACACATCCGCTCCGCGTTCGGACCGTCTCTCGATTTCCGGTCCGCCTAGAATCTCATCTAGATGCGGACAAAAGGTCTCACAAATTTCCCGCGCGAACAAGAGTCTCGGACTGAACGTCAAGGCTGCGTGCGATGCCGGCCGGGACATGGCGTGGCGCTGTGCGCAGTTTCTGAAGTCATACCGGGAGGGATCAGGCGAAATCGTGGCGTCATTGCGGGCATCAATTGCCGCGGTACGTATTTCGCGCGGCATCGCATCGACGTGCATCCCGCCACGGGCTGCGGCGTGCGTTCTCCGGGGGTGCGCCCGCATGACCGAGCCTTGACACGGGTCAAGGCAGCAAGCACCGCGATGCCACAAACTCAAGGGATGAGGGACGGCGCGCCGCCGGTGTTGCGTGAGTTTGTGCCTGATGCGGGAAGCATGCGGCACCGGCGAGTAATCGGGCCGCTGATGCGACATCCCTTATTCGACGACGCGAAGTTCCTCTGATGCCGCACGCGAGCGCGACTGCGCCGTCGCGGCGTCGCATGTCTGGAAACGCGGTGTTCTTTCCCGTCGCAGCGGCGTATGCCGTATTCGTGCTGCCGGCGTCGGTCTGCTCGATGTTGGGCGTGACCGCGGTCTTCCCAGGCGTCGCCACGCCCGCTGGCCACGCCCACGAATTGCTGTTCGGTTTCGCATTGGCCGTCGTTGCAGGCAATCAACTGGGGCCGAGGACGCGGTCCTCGCTTGCGTTGTTGGTGGCGCTGTGGCTCCTCGCGCGGGTGACGTTCCTGTTCTTCCCGATGGGTGCGCTGGCGGTGGCCGCCAATGCCGGATTTCCCGCATTGCTCGCATGGCATCTCGCGCCGCGGTTGTTTGGCCGCGCGAAGAAGTGGCGCAACCAGTCGCTGCCTGTCGTGCTGGCGGCCATTTGCGGCAGCGCGATCGTCTACCTGTACGTCGCGCACAACACGGCGGCACCGACGGCCGTTGAGCTTTCCCCCTATCGCGTGCTGCTGGTCACCGTGTCACTGTTCGCATTGCTGCTGTTGTTCATGGGTGGCCGCCTGATCGCGCCCGTGGTGGCCGGCCAGTTGCACCGTCAAGGAATCCATCTTGCGGCGCGCGTGCAGCCACGCATCGAGGCCTCGCTGATCATCGTGATGCTGGTCGCCACGCTCGCGATGGTCGCCGACGGCACGCCGCGCGGTGCAGCCGGCGGTTTGGCTTCCCGCGTGGCAGGTGTGGCGTTGATGGTTGCGGGCCTGCTGGCGGCGCTGCGCATGACGCGCTGGCGCCTTTGGCGCGTTCGGGGCCGCGCCGACGTCCTGTGCCTCGCCGCCGGATACGCGTGGCTCGCGGTCGGACTCGTGTTGCTGGGCGCCGCGCACGCCGGCGCAGGCCTTTCCCGGCACGACGAGACACTCGCGCTGCATATCATCACGATCGGCAGCCTCGGCACCCTCACGCTCAACGTGATGGCGATGACATGGCTGCTGCGGGCGCGTTGGAATCCGGCGACGACGCGGCTGCCGACACTCGCCACGCTGCTACTTGCGCTGGCGACCGTGGTGCGTGTATTCGCCAGCGCCGGAGTGTTTGAACCCGCAACGATGTTGCTGACCGCGT
>JBDTJK010000026.1:0-7218 GCA_039935875.1 Casimicrobiaceae bacterium | reverse complement strand
GGTGCGACGCTGATGCTGCTGGCCGTCGGTACGCTGATCCTCGGGCTGCTGCAGGGTGGACAGGCGTGGCCTTGGCTGTCGCTGCCCGGCATCGGCGTGTTCGTCGTCGCGCTGCTGATCGCCTTCGCCACAGTGGCCGTCGAGCGCCGCGCGGTCGAAGCGATCATGCCGGGCTGGCTGTGGCGACATCCGGTGCTGGTGGCGACCAACCTCGCGATGATCGGCATGGGTGTGGCGATGATGGGCCCCAGCACCTATCTGCCGACGTTCGGGCAGGCGGTGCTGGGCCTCGGCGCAATCGCCGCCGGATTCGTCCTTTCGGGTCTGAGCCTCGGCTGGCCGATTGCATCGTCGCTGTCGGGCCGGCTGTACCTGCGCATCGGTTTTCGTGACACCGCGCTGATCGGCACGTCGCTGCTCGTGCTGGGTGCGCTGATATTCCTGGCGCTTCCACAGACGACGTCCGCTTGGGTGGTGGCCGCCGACCAATTCCTGCTGGGTAGCGGATTCGGACTGCTGTCGACGCCGCTGCTGGTCGGCGTGCAGTCGACCGTCGGCTGGCGCCAGCGCGGCGTCGTCACCGGCGCCAACATCTTCTCGCGCTATCTCGGCCAGAGCATTGGCGCGGCGGTGTTCGGCGCGCTGTTCAATGGCGCCGTTGCGCGCAAGCTCGCACAGGCGCCCACCACGCTGCGCGCCGCTTTGCCGCGCGACATCAATGGCGTGCTCGGCGCGCTGCACCAGCACCAGCTGCCGGTCGCGGCCGACCAGTACCTGCGCAGTGCGATCTACACCGCCACGCATCACGTCTATGCGGGGATCCTGGTCTTTTCCGTCGCCACGATGGCTCTGGTGCTGTGGACGCCGCGGAAATTCTCGGCAGTCGGCCCGATGGAAACTGCAGAAGGCGAAGCGGCGGCGCTGACGCCACCCTGAACTCACGTACCGTTCGCGGCGGCGACGCTAGCGCAGCCTGGCGACGATGCCGTCGAGTTCCGCGAGGCTCCCGTAGTCGATGATCACGCGGCCTGCGCCGCCACGGCCCGCGTCAATGCGCACGCGCGCGCCAAGGGTCTCCGCGATCTCGGTCTCGAGGCGCACCGTGTCGGCGTCACGCGCGTGCTTCGCACGTGCGGCGCCGCCCTTGCCGATACCTTGCATCGCATGCACCAGGCGCTCGGTCTCACGCACCGACAGATGGCCGTTGACGACGCGCGCTGCCGCGCCGGCCTGCTGCGCGAGGGGCAATCCAAGCAACGCACGCGCATGCCCCATCTCCAGCGCGCCGGAAAGCAGGTATTCCTGCACCGGCTTCGCCAGCGCATTGAGTCGCAGCAGGTTGGTCACGGCGCTGCGCGAGCGGCCCACGGCCTTGGCCGCGGCATCGTGCGTCAGGCCGAATTCCTCGATCAGCCGCGCGAGGCCCTGGGCCTCCTCGAGTGGATTCAAATCCTCGCGCTGGATATTCTCGATCAGCGAGAGTGCCAGCGCGGCTTGGTCCGCGACCGCCTTGATCAACGCGGGAACTTCGCGCAGGCCCGCCCGCTGCGCCGCACGCCAGCGTCGCTCGCCGGCGATGATTTCATAGCGGCCGCCGTCGATCGCGCGGACCAGCACCGGTTGCATGATTCCCTGCTCGCGGATCGAGTCGGCGAGCTCGGCGAGCGACGTTTCGTCCATCCGCGTGCGCGGCTGGTACTTGCCGGGCCGCAGGCGATCGATCGGCAGCATCTGCAACAAATCCTTGCCGGGCGCCGGATCGTCCGTGCCGGCGAGTAGCGCGTCGAGGCCGCGCCCGAGTCCCTTGGGTCGTATCACGTGGATTCCCTTGTAATGCGTATCACGCGGCCGCCGCCGCATCGTCCATGCGTCGCAGGATTTCGCCGGCCAGCGCGAGATACGCGAGCGCACCTTTCGACTGCGGCTCGAGCGTCAATGCGGGCATGCCGTGCGACGGCGCTTCGGCGAGGCGCACGTTGCGCGGCACGATCGTGCGATAGAGCTTGTCGCCGAAATGTTTTTCGAGCTCGGCGCCAACGTTCTGCCCGAGCGTGTTGCGCGGGTCGTACATCGTGCGCAGCAGTCCTTCGATCTCGAGCGACGGATTGAGATGTGCGCGCACCCTCTTGATCGTCTGCACCAGGTCGGAAAGGCCCTCCAGCGCGTAGTACTCGCATTGCATCGGAATCAGCACGCTGTCGGCTGCGCACAGTCCATTCAGCGTCAGCAGCGACAGCGACGGCGGGCAGTCGAGCAGGATGAAGTCGTAGTCGGTCGCCACTTCCGAAATCGCCGAGCGCATCTGTGACAGCGCTTCGGTCAGTGCATCCTTGAGTCGCATCTCGCGCTCGGGCAGCTCGACCAGCTCCACTTCGGCGCCGGCGAGCTCGCGGTTCGCGGGCACGAGATCGAAACCGCCACTGGGCGACACGATCCTGACGTCGGCGATGCTGCGCTCACCCAGCAGCACCTGGTAGACGGTGTGCGCGCAGGCGCGCTTGTCGACGCCCGCACCGGTGGTCGCATTGCCCTGCGGGTCGAGGTCGACCAGCAATACGCGCCGCTTCATCGCGCACAGGCTCGCTGCCAGGTTGACCGCCGTGGTGGTCTTGCCGACGCCGCCCTTCTGGTTGGCGATGGCGATGATGCGCGGCGTGCGTGGATTCATCGATACACCATCAGGCCGGTTGCATGACGACAAGACTGCGCGCGGCGTCGAGGCCGGGCACCTCGAGCAACTGCCGATGCACGACGCGCATTCTGGCCGGCAGCGCGGCGATCTCGGCGTCGGGCATCAGGCCTTTCATCGCATACAGGCTTCCTCCGCTGGCGAGTTGCGCTGCGGACGACATGCAGAACTCGGCGAGCGTGGCGTACGCGCGCGAAATCACGATATCGAACAGAGCCGGCGCGCGATAGTCTTCCACACGGCTGATGGCCACCGTTGCGTTCGACAGCCCGATCTCGATCACCGCTTGGGTGAGGAATGCGCCTTTCTTATGGTTGGCGTCGAGCAGCGTGACCTGCCAGCGCGGCCGCGCGATCGCCAGCAGCACGCCGGGCACGCCGCCGCCCGTTCCGACGTCGAGCACGCGCAACGCGGCCGCGTCATCGGTGCGCTGCGCCAACGCCGGCAACACGGCGAGGGCGTCGAGCGCGTGATGCGTGATCATCTTCGACGGTTCGCGGATCGCAGTCAGGTTGTAGGTTCGATTCCACTTCTCGAGCAGTGCGAGATACGCGCGGATCGCGTTACGCTGTTGCGGCGTCAACGCAATTTCCAATGCGTCGATGCCGGCGTCGAGCGACACGTCGGCGTGCGCCGCATGCGCAGCCGACGCACTCATGCCTGGCGCCCCGCGGCCGACGCGGCTGGCACGAATCCGCGCTTGGCGTGCACCAGCAGCAACGCAATGGCGGCCGGCGTGATGCCCTGCACGCGCGACGCCTGGCCGATCGTCTGCGGCCGATGCTGGTTGAGCCGCTGTTGCACCTCGTTCGACAATCCGCGCAGCGTGCGGTAATCGAGATCTGCCGGCAGTGGCGTATGCGCATGCTCGTTGGCACGCGTGATCTCGTCACGCTGACGGTCAATGTAGCCCGCGTACTTGACCTGCACCTCGACCTGCATCGCGGCGGCAGCATCGTCGATCCCCGGGCCGGCAGCGTCCAGCGTCATCAACGTTGCGTAGTTGACGCTCGGGCGCCGTAACAAGTCAGTGAGCGCATACTCTCGGTCTATCGGCTGACCTAGCACACGGTTGCAATCTTCGGCGGAGACCACCCGCGGGTTGATCCACGTCGATTTCAGCCGCTCGAGTTCCGCGGCCACTGCGTCCCGCTTGCGGCTGAACCGCTGCCAGCGTGCATCGTCGACCAGTCCCAGACGGCGCCCTGTCTCGGTCAATCGCAGGTCGGCATTGTCCTCGCGCAGCTGGAGCCGGAATTCGGCACGCGACGTGAACATCCGGTACGGTTCGCTGACCCCCTGTGTGCACAGATCGTCGACGAGCACGCCAAGATAAGCTTCGTCGCGGCCCGGCGTCCATGAATCGTCGCCGCGAACATGGCGGGCTGCGTTGACGCCGGCGAGCAATCCCTGCGCGGCGGCCTCTTCGTAGCCCGTCGTGCCATTGATCTGTCCAGCAAAGAACAGGCCCCCGATCGCCTTGCTCTCGAGCGACGTCTTCAGGGCGCGCGGGTCGAAATAGTCGTACTCGATTGAATAGCCGGGCCGCAGGATATGCGCGTTTTCGCACCCGCGCATCGACCGGACCAGCGCGAGTTGCACGTCGAATGGCAACGAGGTCGAGATGCCGTTGGGATAGAACTCGCGGGTCGTCAGTCCTTCAGGCTCGAGGAATATCTGGTGGCTGTCCCGTTCCGCGAAACGGACAACCTTGTCCTCGATCGACGGGCAGTAGCGCGGGCCGATCCCTTCGATGACGCCTGTGAACAGCGGCGAGCGGTCGAGCCCCGCGCGAATGATGTCGTGCGTGCGCGCATTGGTATGCGTGATCCAGCACGGCAACTGCTGCGGATGCATGCCGGCGTCACCGACAAACGAAAATACGGGGCGAGGAACGTCGCCTGGCTGCATTTCGAGTTGGCTGAAGTCCAGCGTGCGGCCATCCAACCGCGGCGGGGTGCCGGTTTTCATGCGCCCCGCTGGCAGCGCCAACTCGCGCAAGCGGGCGCCGAGCCGCTTGGCGGGCGGTTCGCCTGCACGTCCCGCCTCGTGGTTCTGCAGGCCGATATGGATCAACCCGGACAGAAAGGTGCCGGTGGTCAGCACGATTGCGTCCGCCATGAATTCGATGCCAACCTGGGTCGCTACGCCCGACACCCGATCTCCCTCCAGCAACAGGTCGTCGACGGCAGCCTGGAATAGCGTGAGGTTCGGCTGCTGTTCGAGACGTGTTCGGATCGCTGCCTTGTATAGCAGCCGATCGGCCTGCGCCCGGGTCGCGCGTACGGCTGGACCTTTGCTCGCGTTCAGCGTGCGGAACTGAATGCCCGATTCATCGGTGGCGATGGCCATTGCTCCGCCCAACGCATCGACTTCCTTGACCAGATGCCCTTTGCCGATGCCGCCTATGGATGGGTTACAAGACATCTGCCCCAGCGTCTCGATGCTATGCGTCAACAGCAGCGTGCCGCGGCCCATCCGCGCGGAGGCAAGTGCAGCCTCGGCGCCTGCATGGCCTCCACCAACGACGATCACCTCGAACCGATGAGGAAAGTTCATGATTTTACGGGATTGTTTCGGCGCGCCCGCGTGCGGGGCGGCATTTGGGTTATTTTACGCCAGTGATTGGACAAACCCAAGCGGCGATGGGACCGTTTCACGTGAAACAGTCCGCTCCGCGCCCACTTTCCAAGCCTCGTTCCACGTGAAACGATTTCCATGCGCCCGCCTCGCCTGATCTCGCTCGGCATGTGCGCCCAGGACGCCATCTACCGCGTCACCGCGATTCCTGCCCGTCCCGTCAAAGTATTGGCAAATCACTATCGGGAATGTGGAGGCGGCATGGCCGCCAACGCGGCGGTCGCCGCGGCCCGGCTAGGCGCGTCCGTTCAATATTGGGGCCGCACTGGCGACGATGCACTCGGGCGCAGGATTACTGACGAGTTGGCGGCGGAAGGCGTGGACATCACACACGTGCGTCGCGTATCCGATTGCGTGTCGCCCTCTGCGGCAATCCTGGTAGACCCGCAAGGCGAACGCCTGATCTGCGCCTATAACGACCCTGCCCTCGACGACGATGCGGATTGGTTGCCGCTCCAAACCATCGAAACAGTGGACGCGGTGCTGGCCGACGTCCGCTGGCCAAAAGGTGCGAGGGTTGTGCTCGACGCCGCGCGACGCGCAGGCAAGATTTCATTGCTCGACGCTGACTTCGGCCCGGCGGACGACGTGCGTGATCTCGTCGCTCGCGCCAGCCATGTCGCGTTTTCGGAAGCCGGGCTCGCGGTGTGCGCGGACGGCGAACCCGGTGCCGCGCTGCGCAAGATTGCACCATTGACCCAGGCACTCGTCGGCGTGACGCTGGGTGCCGAAGGTTTCCTGTGGCTCGATCAGGACGGCGAGCACCACATCCCAGGAATGCGGGTGCGAGCGCTGGACACTCTCGCGGCGGGCGACGTGTGGCATGCGGCGCTCGCCATCGCGTTGACGGAACGATGCGATATGGCCCACGCGGCACGCTTCGCCAACGCCGCTGCGGCAATCAAATGCTCGCGAACCGGCGGGCGCCAAGGTGCGCCCACGCGCGCCGAAGTCGACAATGCGCTGGTTAATTACTCAGTCAAATCAATGTGTTAGATAGAAAGGCGACGCTGTAATTCGGCTTGCTGCAACACCAGCGCCGGCGGCTTTTTATCGCCGAGCTTGGCCAACAACACGTCATGTGCCGCAAGTTCCCGCATCCACTCGCCGCGATCGACGGCCATCAGGCCCGCGAATCGTGCACGGTCCAGTGCCAGGCCCGCCCAATCGAAATCGGCGTAATCCGGGACCATGCCCAACGGCGTCTCGCATGCATGGGCACTACCGGCGCAACGTTCGAAGATCCATTTCAGCGCGCGCATGTTTTCGCCAAAGCCGGGCCATGCGAACTTGCCGTCGGCACCCTTGCGAAACCAGTTGACGAAAAACAGCCGCGGCGGCTTCGCCACGCGCTTGCCCATCGCCAGCCAATGCGCGAAATAATCGCCGACGTGATAGCCGCAGAACGGCAGCATCGCGAACGGGTCGCGGCGCACGGCGCCCGTGGCGCCCGCCATCGCCGCCGTCGTTTCCGATCCCATCGTCGCCGCCTTGTAAACGCCCTCGTCCCACGTGCGTGCCTCGACAATCAACGGGGCCGTGTCGCTGCGCCGGCCGCCAAACACCATCGCGGTGATCGGCACGCCCGCCGGATCGTCCCAGGCCGGATCGAGCGACGGGCATTGCGTGATTGACGCGGTGAAGCGCGCATTCGGATGCGCCGCCTTGCGTCCGCCGGCTGGCGTCCATGACTCGCCACGCCAATCGGTGAGGTGCGCGGGCGGCACCGATGTCATGCCCTCCCACCACACGTCGCCGTCGTCGGTCAGCGCCACATTGGTGAAGATCACGTTCGCGTCCAGCGTGCGCATCGCGTTGGGGTTCGACGCCTCGCTGGTGCCGGGTGCAACGCCGAAATAGCCGGCCTCGGGATTGATTGCGTGCAGCGT
>JBDTJK010000025.1:0-17765 GCA_039935875.1 Casimicrobiaceae bacterium | reverse complement strand
GGTCGCTTCGCTGCCTTTTGCGCCCGAGATTGTGATTCCAACGCTCGATCACTTCGAGGCGCTGAGGCTGCGCGCGAACAACCCCTACGGATTCAAGGCCACCTTCAACGCCACCTTCACGCAGGCCGACGCTTTGTCGCAGTCGTGGATATCGCCTTTTCACTGCGGACTGAACCAAGGCCCGATCGTCATGATGATCGAGAACTACCGCTCGAGCCTGGTCTGGAATCTCATGCGTGAGTGCCCCTACCTCGTGGCGGGACTGAAGCGTGCAGGCTTTCAAGGAGGGTGGCTTGATCATCGTGATGGGGCCGTCCGCCACGCGCGTGCCTACGCGGAGACGGACAGCGAGCACTTCGAGGGTAAGGCGACGCAATAGGTAGCCGCGCACGGCTGCTGCTGTCGGACTCGACTGTCGACGAGTGGCACGCAGCGTGGCCGGTGCGGCCCCAAATCCATGGCCTCGCAGCGCATCGAAGCCGATTGTGGCAATGGCCATCCGCGTGTGTGAAAGACGCATCGCGCGCTGGAGGCTCGCGACTGCCCAGGCCGAGCGTCCCTGCGTGCGTCACCGCACAGACCGCGTGAGTGGATGGTGCTCGAATAGGGCACTTTCCCTTCAATGCCGAAAACGGATGGCAATCTTGCGCCGTCGCAGCATGCATATAGGCGGCGTTCCTGGTCTGCCGCTTCTCATACTTTTCTTGCCCTATGTGCTGTAACAGGCTTTTCGGAGAGGGTCGTCGATGGTGTCCGCAAGCGCGGTGCGCCCTTATGCAGCCGTAGGTCGCCAGCTACTCCTATGCGATCAATCAGGATTGGTCCCACTGTACGAACCGAATACCCCGCTCGCAGCGAGAGTCACATCGCTGCGGAGTATTTGACAGGAGTCCAGGCGAATGACAAACGGAGACGGAGCGCGGCCAGCGAATCGAATACTCGAAAGCCTTTCCCAGAAGGAGTACGCGCGACTCCGGTCACACCTCGAGCCAGTCACGCTGGACTTCGCGCAGGTACTCTACGAGCCCCAAAAAGCGATCCGGCATGTCTACTTTCCGATCGACTGTCTCATCTCGTTGCTCACCGCTGTCGACAAGCGTCGGACGCTTGAGGTCGGTATGGTCGGCAACGAAGGCATGGCCGGGATGCCATTCATCCTGGGCATGGGTATCTCCGGAGTCCGCGCAATCGTCCAGGGCAGGGGTACTGCACTACGCATGGCCTCGGCGCCCTTTCGCGTCGAATTCCAGCGCAATCAGCCGCTGCAAGACGCGCTCTATCGATACACCTATGCGCTGATGGCTCAAATATCGCAAACCGCTGCGTGCAACCGCTTTCACGAAGCCGAAGCGCGCCTGGCTCGTTGGCTGCTGATGACGCGCGATAGGCTGCAGTCAGACGAGTTTGCACTGACGCACGAATTCCTGGCTCATATGTTGGGCCTGCGACGCGAGGGGGTCACCGAGGCGGCCAGCGCGCTCAAGGAGCGCAAACTGATCGACTACACTCGCGGCAAGATTCGAATCCTCGATGTAAAACGTCTCAAGGCGGCTTCTTGCTCGTGCTATCAAATCGTCAAAGCGGTTTTCGATCGCGCGCAGCGCTAGCGATCACAACCGGGAAGAATCGCATGCGGCTGCCCTCGATACGGCAAGTTTGCGGTGGCGCAAATATACACACCAGCTTTATGCCGATGATGGAGTCTTGCGACGGCTCCCCTTTACGGCCAGCGCATCGGTAAAAACGCTGCGGTCTCCTTTTGCAACAGGCCGGGAATCAATTCATGTCCATTCGCTTTTCCTCAAAACGGCGCCGCATCCTGGTAGGTTTGGCTGGCGCTTTGCCAGCGGTACAACTTTTGCGCCCGTCGGGCGTGCTGGCGGCGCAGAACGATGACGTTTTCCTGCGCGTGAGTCGCATCATCACAGGCACCGATGCACTTTCGGCCGACGTTGCCGGACGAATTCGCGATCTGCTGACTGCGCGAGACGACAAGTTCGCATCCAAACTGGGCGACCTTGCGGATGCGCTGCAGAAGACGAGTGGCAACCGCGTGGACATGTTGTCTCGTTTGTCAAATGGGCAGGTAGCGTTCGCGCTGGCCATCGCGAAACCCTGGTACCTGGGCTATGTCGGGACGCCCTCGAATTTCGTGATGAAGGATGACGCCGCTTTCGCAACCTTCCTCGAAGCGCAGAGCTATCAGAAGATTATTGATTTTGTTCCACGCCCCACCTATCCCAGCGGAAGTGCCGGATCGTGGGACGCTGCTCCGAAGGGCGTCGATTCGCCCGCAATGCCCGACCAGATCAAAGACTGGACGTTCCATCCGGGTGGCCCATCAACCATCATGGCGCCCGATCCGCAATGGAAGTTGTACGCAACCACCAAGTACGCCAGCGTGGAGGAAGCGCGCAAGAAAAAGCCCCAGGCCGCGAATTCGCCAGGTCGTGGATAAATGTGCTGCGTTGCTCGAGATAAGTCGTCGGGGTTGTGAAAATGGCCAATCATGATGCTGATGTCATCGTTGTCGGATCTGGTTCGCTGGGCTCACTGGCGGCTCTGCAGATCGCCAGGGCGGGTAAAGATGTTCTCATCCTCGAAGCCGGACCGGTCACGCCGGACTGGAAGATCACCGAGAACTTCCGAACGAGTCCGCGCAAGGACAACCTGAATGCGCCGTTCGGCGACATCCCATTCGCTCCCAATTCCTACACCCCCGGCTACATCGATTTCGACGCAGACGTCGCGTGGATCCCAGGCACGCTGCGCATTGCAGGCGGTACATCCCGTCACTGGACGGGCGTGGCTTGGCGCCTCCTGCCCGAAGAAATGAAGATGAAGAGCAATTTCGGAATCGGCCGGGACTGGGCCTTTTCCTATGAAGATCTGGAGCCGTTTTACACGCAAGCCGAATATCAGGTGGGTGTCAACGGCGCAGACGCGACCGACTATTCAGGCCACAACCGCGGCACCCCCTACCCGCCGCGATCGAAGCCCTATCCGCTTCCCCCGGAAGCCAAGCCCTATGCCCTCCAGCGTTTCCAGATGCGTGCGGCCGAGCGTGGCTATCGGTGGGATCACGCGCCGAACGTGCGACTCTCAAAACCGTACGCGGGCCGGCCGGCCTGCATAGGCAACAACATTTGTAATCCCAACTGTCCGATTGGTGCCAAACATTCGGGAATCCACGATCTGGAAGCCGCACAAAAGGCCGGTGCTCGGTTGCAGACGAGTGCTGTCGTGGACCGGCTCGAAAAAGACAGCCGGGGTCGGATCAGCGCCGTCTCCTATCTCGATTACGAGGGCAAGCGAACGCGACTGACCGCGAAGGCCTACGTCATCGCCGCGCACGGATTCGAGACGCCGAAGCTCCTCCTGATGAATGAGCTTGCCAACAGTTCGGGGATGGTAGGCAAGAACCTGATGATGCATCCGACCCTGTCGATGGGTTTTTACGCGGATGAACCGCTTTGGGTCGGGCGTGGCCAGTACCTTCACGGCGCGAATCTTCAGCACAGGCTCAAGGACGACCGCGCAAGCGTGTCCGGCGGGTTCTATCAGTTCATGAATCACAACGCGGCGCTTTCGACGGCGCAGGCGCTTTTCAAGGAAGGCGGGATGATTGGCGAGCATCTGGACGACGAACTGCGCCTGCGTGCGTCGCAGTTCATGTCGGTCCAGCTGCTGCTCGAGGATCTTCCCGATCCGTCGAACGCAGTGGCGGTGAACACGTCGTTCCGCGACAAGCTCGGCCAGCCGGGGATCAAGGTCCGCTATCGCCTCCAGGATTACTCCAAGTCTGCGCTACCGCGCACGATCGATGATTTCGCGAACTGGGTTCAGGCCATGAATGCGGTTCCGCAGGAGGTTCCGGGAGCGACTTGGTACAACCAGCACCACATCATGGGCACCGTGATCATGGGAACCGATCCCAAGGATTCGGTCGTTGATGGTGACCTTAGATGCCATGACCACGAGAACCTGTATCTCGTGACGACCGGAGTTTTTCCCTCCGTGTCGTGTGTCAACCCCACGCTTACCGGCATGGCCATCGCAGTGCGCGCAGGCCAGCATATTGCGCAGCAGGTGTGAATGATGAGGGCGTCTTTCTTCTTCGCCTGCGCGCTCCTCGTCGCGCAAATGGGCCACGGGGCCATGGCCCAGTCCACCGCAGCCGATCCAGGCTTGGTAGAGCAGGGGCGCTACCTTGCCACGGCAGGTGACTGCGCCTCCTGCCATAGCACCTCGTTTGCGGGTGGTGATCCGGTGCCGAGCCCGATCGGGAGCATCTACGCTGCGAACATAACACCTGACAAGGAAACGGGGATCGGATCCTGGACGCTTGGTCAATTTGCGGACGTCATGCGGAAGGGACAGGCACCGGACGGCCCTCTCTACCCGGCAATGCCCTATACGTCATATACGGGTCTGAGCACGAACCAGATTCAGGCTCTTTATTCGTATTTCATGCTGGGCGTTGCCCCTGTGTCGAACAGGCCGCGGGAAACGAACCTGCCGTTCCCGTTCTATCGGCCGATGATGGCGTTGTGGAACGCGCTTTTTCTCGATGAAGGACATTCGACGGGATCGATCGATGTCACAGGCGACGCAAAGCAACGCGGGCGTCTGCTGGTCGAAACGCTGGGCCATTGCGCCGCCTGCCACACCCCACGCGGCGAACTCATGCAGCAGAACTCGAAACGGCATCTCGCGGGGGCCATGGTTGGAGGATGGTGGGCACCCAACATCACGCCTGATAGCAGTGGCATCGGTGGCTGGAGCAACGAGCTGTTGTCGACATTCCTGACGACCGGCCACACGGACGTTGCGCTGGCGGCTGGCGACATGGGCAAAGTCGTGTCCCATAGCCTGAGCAAACTGTCCAAGGAAGACATCAGTGCCATCTCTGTCTATCTTCGTGCGGTGCCCGCCGTCGCTTCGGACGAGCCGAAAAGAACCGTGGATGCGAACAATTCGGCCAACCAGGTTACCCTCATCGAACCTGTCGGCTCCACGGATTGGCAAGCGATGCTTGGACACAGCACCACGCAGGGGGACATCCTCTTCCAGGGCGCTTGCGCCTCCTGTCACAGCGTCGATGGAAAGGGGTCGAGCGATCTGAAGCACCCATCACTGCTTCGCATCGCATCGATCAGAGGTCCGAAAGGCGCGACGCTGGTGCAAGTCATCGCCCACGGGGTGGACCGCAAGGTTGGCGATAAGCACACCCTGATGCCTTCGTTTCGCGCCAGCATGGATGACGCGCAGATCGCCTCTCTCTCCAATTACGTTCGCACGAAATTCGGCGGCGTCGAAGGTGGCGTGAATGCGTCTCAGGTCGCGACGATCCTGGCCGGCCAGGTTGAAACCCCGTGGCTCATTCGGAACGCGAAGTGGCTTGCCATCTTGACGATCGTCGTGGCAACGCTGGTGATTCTGGTTATCGCTTGGGCGGGAATACGGGCGTTCGGCCATCGTGGCGCAGGGCGCGCGTGAAGGTCTGATGAACGGGCGCGCATTCCAGTCGCGGCAAGGGTCCGGCGACCGCGGACGAGGCGTCGCGATGCGAAATTTTGCGAGAAGCTCAGGCAGGACTGCGTCCTCTGCGTCCTCTGCGTACTTTCCGGCACGAATCATCCGGTGCGTACTGACCGGCCGCCCAGCGCTAAGACGATCTCCACAACGAGACGCCCTCCGTGAGGCGGTAGCTGTCGGCATGAATCTGCACGCTCTGGGCATGCTGCAGGAGGCGATCGAGCAGCGAAGTTGGCGCGCCAGAGGTTCACACGGCGTTCCTTCGGGAAGTCGATGACGTTTGTTCATCGAGCAAGGAGCAAGATTATGAGTCTGCAAGGCAAGGTCGCCATCGTTACCGGTGGCAACAGCGGCATCGGACTGGCC
Source organism: Casimicrobiaceae bacterium (assembly GCA_039935875.1). Classification (GTDB taxonomy): domain Bacteria; phylum Pseudomonadota; class Gammaproteobacteria; order Burkholderiales; family Casimicrobiaceae; genus VBCG01. Next base: position 11,861 of record JBDTJK010000025.1, on the reverse strand, counting down.
ATCGTATTGGAACTCGCCCGGCAACGCGCAATCATCGTGGTTGATTATGTCGCGCATCCGGACGCGACGCAGGCGCTGGAAAAGCAGGTCGTGGCGCTGGGTGATCGCGTCATCGGCGTAGACGCCGACGTGAGCCAGATCACCGAGCTGCAAAAGCTGTTTGCTGCAGCGGTCGATGCATTCGGACACGTCGATATCATGGTCAACAATGCCGGTGTCGAGACGCGTACCTCCATTCTCGACACGACCGAAGAGCAATATGAAAGGGTGCTCTCCATCAATCTCAAGAGTGCGTTCTTCGGCACCCAGTTGGCCGCGCGGCAGATGATCAAGCAAGGCGGCGGCGGCCGCATCATCAACATCAGTTCCGTGCATGAAGACTGGCCGATGCCGGGCAACACTGCCTACTGTCTTTCGAAAGGGGGGATGCGGATGTTGACGCGCACCGCGGGCGTCGAGCTCGCTCCGCACAACATTCTCGTGGTCGGCGTCGGCCCGGGGGCCGTCGCGACACCGATCAACCGCGGCACGATGAACGACCCGGCGCTGTTGAAAAAACTGGACACGACCATTCCACTGGGTCGCATGGCGCGGCCGGAGGAGATCGCCAAGGTCGTCGCATTCCTCGCGGGCGATGGCGCCAGCTATTTGACTGCAACCACCATCTTTGCCGACGGCGGCATCATGCATGGCAGCGCGGGACTATGACCAAGCGTGTAGGCTGCGGCCAGAAATTGACCACGTAACGAGAGTGATGCCGACCGGGTATTGACCAGGATGCTTGAGCCACGCGCCCTGTTTCCTGCAACCGGTGCGGATGTCCCAAGCGTGTTTGCACTTTCTTCGGCGCAACGCCGAGCCGTCGTCAAGCAGCTGCCTCCTCGGCTGGAGCGGAAAGACCTCACGCTGGTATCGCTCTTTTCGGAGCAAGCGGTGCCTGATCGACCACGAGAGTCACGCAATTGTTTCGACTATCAGGAGATCATGACCGTCCGGGTCGCGTATCGAACGCGTCCCGACGTGTCCATGTGGGGCATTCGCAACCTTGGAGCGTTCGAAAATAAGATGGGTGCTCGCGATATCGTTGGCGTTTCGCGACGCCGCAGTTTGGCGATGGCGTGTGCGGTAGCATAACAATTCGAGATGCGGGGCCGGACGTCGTGGCGTGAGCGCAGTGACGTCGACCTGCGCGCGGGGAACGTCGTCCAATCTTTCCTGCGCAGGTCCTTGGTTGAATGAGCGCACGGATAGATTCAGGCCGAGGCTCGCGTAGAACGCGATACTCACGTCGCTATCGGAGACACCGATCGCCGAGTGATCGATGCCAAGGCAGGTTTCGCCGGGCGACAGGGCGTGTCCGATCGGACGGCGGGTTTCCGGAAATGCGAGCAGTTCGAGAGGGTGGCCCTCCGGATCGCGGAATTTGAACGCGGTAACGTCCCCGGAAGTTGGCGGCAAGCGCTGTGGTCCGCCGATTGAAATGGGCGTCCAGCCCGCCACCGATGAAAGCCGCTGAAAGGCTCGAGGCATGTCTGCGACCACGATCGCAAAATGTTGGAATACGAGATCGGCGGCCGACGATTCGCGCGGATAGGGTTCGCCGGGCACATCGAATTGCACGAGTTCCACGATTTCGCGTCCAAGGCCAAGCGTGATCCGATCGGCACCGCCAGGCACATTCATCAACCGCTCGAAATCCGCACCGGCGAGGCGATCGGCTGCGATCCGGCGACAGCCAAAAGCGGTTTCGTAGAATTGGGCGGCACTTTTGGCATTGGACGTCGTGAGCCTGAAGCGAACGAGCGCGTCGATGTGTGGCGCAGTCATGGCCACGCTGCTCCGCGGCGATTGAGGAAAATCGCATAGAGGGTGTGAGAGCCCCCGATGAAAAGCCTGTTCCTCCACGGTCCGCCGAACGTCAGATTGGAAACGCGGTACGGAACGAGAATTTTTCCCAGCAGCTTGCCATCCGGTGCGATGCAATGAACGCCGTCGGCAGCGCTCGACCAGAGGTTGCCGTCTTCGTCCGCGCACATTCCGTCGGCATAGCCGGGCTCGATCTTGTGGAAGATTCCTCCGCCACTGATATCGCCATCCGCCGTTACGTCGAACGCCCTGATATATTGCTTGGGGTCGTCCGTAGTTTGATCGCCCGTCTCCGCGACGTAGAGGCGCTTCTCGTCGGGGGAAAAAACCAGGCCATTCGGACCATCGAAGTCACCCGCCACGACCGCGATCCGGCCGGTTCCGGGATCGAAGCGATAGAGCGCCGGCGGTTGTTCGGAAATCTGCCGTCCGCCTTCGTAGTCGTTTTGAATGCCGTAGAGCGGATCGGTGAACCAGATCGAACCGTCGGACTTCACGACGACGTCGTTCGGCGCGTTGAGCCGCTTGCCGTCGTGCCGATCGATCAGGCGCGTGACGGAGCCGTCCCATTCGGTTCGAAACAGGCAACGCTCGCGGTGCGAACACGAGATCAGTCGGCCCTGCCTGTCTCGCGTCTGTCCATTGGCGTATCCAGACGGCGCGCGATAGACCGAGACACCGCCACCTTCGATCCACCGCAGGGTTCGGTCGCGCGGCAGGTCCTGAAACAGCAAACAATTCGCGTCGCCCATCCATACCAGCCCCTCGATCCAGCGAAAGCCGCCGGCGAGTTCCTCAAGCGGCGCATTGTCGAGGACGTAATGGGCAAATCGCGGGTCGATGATCTCGAAGCCATTCATCGGCTTCACCGGAATGCGCAAGGAGAAGATGGTGCGGGCGCATCGTCGAATTGAATGACCATCAGCACCGCAGGCGCGTCGCCCACCGTGCCGGAGCGGTGCCCCAGCTTGCCGTCGGTCTTCCGGCATGCCTGATCGCCGCCAAAGGACAATTCGCCCGGTCCCATTTCTATGTGCGTACCGTCCATGGATTCCACAAACCAGCGTCCAGAGAGCGGGATGATCCACTGCGGCTTTGGATTCTTGTGCCAAGTGCCGATCCAGCCAGCGGGCAGGACGGTCACAAGCGTTGTCATCTGCCCGCTGAGTCTCTCGCCCTGCCACTGCGGGTCGGCGGGCCGCTTGATCGATTGCAACTCAAATTCGGTCATCACGCAGTGCGTCTGATGACTGATCCCGTCGTCATCGGCCCATAGGTGCCAGTAGGGAACCGTTGGTTTGGCACTCATTGCAAGCCTCGCTGGACCATTGCATACGGATGGGATGAAGCGAGCGGGTGACGCAAGAAATAGCCAACGCCGGCGGCGTCGGAACCGAAGGCGAGGAGAAGAAAGCCGCCCGCCAGTGCCACATTCTTGAGGAAATCCCAGAAGACTTCCCTGCCGTTACTCTTGCCTCTCAATCGGAAGTCGGGTTTTCTCCAGAACTGCTTCCACAATAACGCAGTGATGAGGCAATAGCCGGCCAGGATCAGCGCCGCGAGCCGGTCGGCAAAGCCGGTCAGAACCGCGAGCGACATGAGGACTTCGATAAAAAATCCACCCGTAATCATGAAGACCGCAAGGGCGCGGCTTGGGACGGCCTGTGACGCCTGGCCGATCGCCAGCTTGAAGTTCAGCACCTTGTCCAGTGCGCTGAAGGGCAGGAACAAACCCACTAGAAGGCAGCGTACCGCGAACGCGATCAGAATATTGATCATCAGCCGATCCCTTCAATGCGCGAGCCGGACAGCGGCATCCAATGCTCCTCCAGGTGGACATCCTTCGCCAGCGCATGGCGCGCGAGTTCGGCGATCACGCCAATGAGATCGACGCCGCGGGGTCCGCCGCCGACGATCGCGAACGTCGTCAGGCGCTTGCGCGCGGCCGGGCCGTCGCTCATCTCCGGATGCTCGGATGAGCGCAACAGCCACGACCGGATCTTTCGCGCATCCGCAATGGATTTCAGGCTCGGAGCGAACTGACCCGGTGAGGACACGGTTGCCGCTTGTCGTTTCGCTGCGGGTCGGCCGGCCCCACGCTGCTCAACGTGTAGTCGCTTGGGCCGCGCGACTTCTGGTGGTTCACTCGGTTTTCCGAGACGATATGCCCGTAGAGGGATATCGGCAGCGATCACTTCAACCTTTCGCCAATGCGGTCCGCGACCCGAAGCGCATTGGCAATGATGGTGAGCGTCGGATTCACCGCGCCGATCGCCGGAAAGAAGCTCGCGTCGGCGACGTACAGGTTGTCCAGTTCGTGTGCCTTGCAGTCAAGGTCGAGCACCGAACTTTTCGGGTCGGTGCCAAAGCGCGCGGTGCCGGCTTGATGCGCGGTGCCCCCGAGCGGAATGTTCTTGCCGAGGTATAGCGAGCGATCCAGCAACACAGCGGTGTGCCCGGAGCGGTTCAGCACGTCCTTGAGTTTGCGCTTGAGATGAGCCAGCGCCTGCGGATTGGTTTCGACCAGATCGAGATGCACCTTGCCGTCCTTGTAATGAACGCGGTTGTCCGGGTGCGGCAAATCCTCTGCCTGTAGCCAGAAGTCCATCGAATGGCGCGACATCACGTCGAAAGGCATTTCGGGCAGCCACTCAAGCCACTCGGGCAGCGACTCGCCGCGGATCTGGTCCGGGTGGCTGGTTGCGCACATCTGCACCAGGCCGAGGGGGTAGGACCAGTCATCCGATCCGAAATAGAAGTCGGAAAGTGCCATCGTCTTCTGAAACACCGTGTCGTTCTCGTCCTTCATCACGGCCAACAGGACACTCATGTTGTGCCGCATGTAGTTACGCCCGAGCTGGCCCGATCCGTTGGCCAGACCGTCGGGATGCGCTTCGCCCGCCGAGCGCAGCAGCAACAGCGCCGACGACAACGCGCCGCACGCAACTACCACGATGTCGGCGGAATAGACTTCTGCGCGCCCTTCGCGCGTGACATGGACGGCATCGACAACGCGGCCCGATGGATCGGTGCCCAGCCGCGACACATATGCGTTGGTCATCAGCGTCACGTTCGGGTGTTTCGCGAGCATCGGATCGATGCAGATGACCTGCGCGTCCGCCTTGCCGTTGAGCGGGCATGGGAAACCGTCGAAGTAACTGTTGCGTATGCAGATGCTGGTGGGTGTGGTCTTGCCGTCCTTCTCATCCAGCAGGATGCCCAGCGGCAGGTGGAAGGGCCTCAACCCGATGCCACGCAGGTGATCCGACAGTTCCGCGATCTTCGGCTCGTGGCTGACGGGCGGATGCGGATACGGTCCGCTGGCCCAGGGCTCCAGCGGATCTTCGCCGCGCTGACCGTGCACGTGAAACAGTTTCTCCGCCTCGGTGTAGTACGGCTCGAACACGTCGTAGCCAAGCGGCCACGCTGGCGAGACGCCACCCGCGTGAACCACCTCGCCGAAGTCTCGCTCGCGCAGGCGGAACAACGCGGCGCCGTAGACCTTTGAATTGCCGCCGACGTAGTAGTGCAACGCCGGGCTGAAGCTGTCCCCCGCCGAGTTGGTCCAGGTCTCCTTGGCCTGGTAGACGGCGTCGACGAACACCGCCTGGGCGTTCCAGTTCAGTTCGCTGCGCGGCAGATAGTCGCCGCGTTCGAGGATCAGGATGCGCTTGCCGGTGGCCGCGACCCGCTGCGCCAGCGACGCGCCGCCGGGCCCGCTGCCGATGACGATCAGGTCGTAGTGTTCAGCCGCCATTGGAGAAACCCGGAGAAAAGGTCATGCCGCCATCGGGCAACAGCGAGGTGCGAAGGGCACGCAAGACGATCAGCAGTTCGTTTTCCCATGAGCGCACTCGCGCATCTGCATCGGTGCACCCATCAACGACTGCGGACGCTCACCGGGGTGTCGCATCTCCAGTGGATGGTTGCGTGTGCCGTCCTTTACTTCCCGGTGCGGGTCAGTGCTTCGCCGGAATGATAAACCACGGCCGGTTCACCGGGAGGATGATCATGCTCCTTGATCGACATGCGCGAACACATCCCAACCTGAGTGGCCCCGACTTCGCCAGAGGTGTTGATACCCCCCACAGGCATCGCAATGCGCCTGCGTGCGACAATTGCGATGAACGGGTACTTGCGCACGTGCCGATGTTGATCCAACACCCTGCCGGAACCCCGCCCGCTGTGCCCATTGCCATTGGTCGGGGGCACGATAGGGCGTACGCGGTCTATTTGATTCTGTTGCTGGTCGGCCTGGTATTTTGGTGGCTGTCGACGGCGCGCGTTACGATACTTCCAATCTGGGCACCATGGGATTTCTCATGGCCAGAATTCCTGAGCCTTTGGCTGGCGACCTGGTGGTATTACCGCGGTATCGTATCGGTCGGCATGCACGCGCGGCCGTCCGTTGGACGCAGGATCGCCTTTTTCGCTGGCATGGCACTCCTCTACATTGTGCTCCAGACACGATTCGAATATTTCGCCCAGCATCAGTTCTTCATCAATCGCATCCAGCATGTTGTGATGCACCATCTGGCGCCGTTCCTGCTTGTACTCGCATGGCCGGGCGCGACACTGCTGCGCGGCATGCCGGTGCCGGTTCGCCGGATCATCACGCATCCGCTTGTGGTGCGCATCATCGACGTGCTGCAAATTCCAGTGCTGGCGGCATTCCTTTTCTCTGGAACCTTCTTCTTTTGGCTGGTTCCGTCGGTTCATTTCCGCGCGATGATCGATCCGGATATCTACGCATTGATGAACTGGACCATGGTCGCGGAAGGCATCGTGTTCTGGGCCCTGGTAATGGACCCGCGACCCTCGCCACCGGCTCGCACGTCCTTTGCGGTGCGCGCGACGTTGGCGGTGGTCGTCATGTTTCCGCAAATCGTTGTCGGCGCGATCGTTACGTTCGATCCGCGTGACCTTTACACATTCTACGATCTATGCGGACGAATCTACCCGGAGTTGGGTGCGAACTTCGACCAGACCGTAGGTGGCTTGATCATCTGGATCCCACCCGCCATGATGAGCGTGCTGGCGTTCATGCTGGTATTGAATAGACTGCTCAAAGCGCAGGAAACCAACAACAGAAGTGCAGGGCATGGAGATGACGATTCGCCGGTTGCTGCGACCACTCAATAGTCGGTTGAGCTGCGCGTTGCTCGTATCGATGGCGAGCATGGTGACGGCAGTGCACGCTGCTGGAACCACGATTTCTAATGTCGCCGGCGTGACTGTGGAAGCGCCTTGGATGCGGCTTGTTATCAGGGACCGGCCGGTGGCGGGATATTTCACGCTGCACAACGATAGCGGTGATGCGATAGTACTGACGGGCGTTGCATCGAGTGCATGCGGCATGTTGATGCTGCATCAAAGCACGCACGAGAACGCAGTGGACAAAATGTTTGCCGTCAAGAGTCTGACGGTGCCGGCGCACGGCAAGCTGAGTTTCGCGCCCGGCGGGTATCACCTGATGTGCATGTCGCCGGGCGAGGACATGGTGATTGGGCGCAGCGTGCCGGTCACCTTGCAATTCGCTGACACCAGGACCCTGACCGTACAATTTCCAGTCCGCGGCCCCACTGAGTGACGGATGCGGCGGGATCGAAATCGATGTTGCATTACGCGCCGGAGTGGCCGAGGTCCATGAATTGCAGCATTCGTGTCCACCAGTTGCCGGTGCCGGTGGCGGCGATCAACTGTCGCAGGTCCTCGATCATGCCGGTGAAACCTGCACCCGCGGTGGAAAGACCCGTAAAAAGCAGCGTCGCCGCGCCATTACGATCAAATACGTAAACAGCAGAACCGTGCGTCACCTCATAGTCGCGGCCGTTGCCGGCCGGTTGTACTGAATAGGCAACACGGTAGCGCTTGGCCAGTGATGCGAGCTGGTCGGGAGTGCCGCGCAGGCCAACGACCTGCGGTGCAAAGGATTCGGTGTAGCGCGCAAGGGCAGATAGCGTGTCTCGATCCGGATCGACGGTTACGAACAGCACGCGCACATCGTCGGCATGGGTGGCCAATGCCTTGAGCATCTGCGTCAGGTTGACCAGCGTTGTCGGGCACACGTCAGGACAAAAGGTGTAGCCGAAGTAGAGCAACACGATCTTGCCCCTGTAGTCCGCCGCGGTCACCGTCTTGTCGTCGGAAGCTCGCGTCATCGTGAATTGAAGCGTGGGCAGCCCACCGGCAATACCGGTCGAATTCCACGCAGAGGCGGATCGGGAGCCGATTGGCAATGCCGCAATCGCCAGCAAGAGGATGATCAGACCAGCGTAAGGTTTGGTTCCAAGCGTCTTCATGTTCCGCTAGCCTACACGCTGGACAGCATGTACCGCCGCATGTGGGTCCAAAGAAAGACCAATCAGATTGTAATTGGCAATGGAAAACGAAAGGCAATGCAGCACGGCGGCTGCCAGCGCTTCGTGATGGCTGCGAACGGGTCCTTCGGTCGGAATCCCTCCTCCAGCGCTCCCTTATCCTGACCAGTCGTGGGACCCACCACGATGCCGGCCCAAGCGTTTGCGCCGCCGCATGCGCGCGCATATCGGCAAGCCGATTCTGCGCAGCGAAGATCGTTTGCCATCGAGAGAAGAGTCGTGGCGGCATTGTCGCGTTGCACCGAACGGCGTTTTCGTCACCTTTGTTTGCGCAGGAGCAAGCATCAAATCCGGGTAGGAGTATCACCGACGAATTTTTGCGTGTCCGTCCATTGCCATCGCAATGTCGGAGGACTAGAGTTTGCGCAAGGGGAAAACGTACGGACGTATTCTTCGACACAACGAGGCGTAATCGACATTTCCGTCAAAGCATCCAAAGTTTCCCGAAACGCTGGAATAACGACTCGTTGTTTTGATGAATCCGCAACCAACCTTGCGTTCCGACACATCAGCGACGCTAAGTCGCCGGCAATGGTTAATGGCAACCGGATCGCTCGTATTTGTCGGCTGGTCGTATCGACGTTACGCGCTGGCCGCTTCGAATCCGGCAACGCTGCCGATGCAAGTCGGTGCCGAACGCCTCACGTTCTTCGATCCTGCTGAATCGACTTTCATCGATGCGGCCATCGCACGCCTGATTCCTGCCGACGAACTGGGCCCCGGTGCAGTTGGAGCGGGCGTCACGCTATTCATCGATCACCAGCTTGCCGGACCCTTCGGACATGCAACCGATTGGTACATGAGCGGCCCGTGGTCGGACGGTACCGAACAGCAAGGCTACCAGCGGCGGCGCACGCCGGCCGAGGTGTACCGCGCGGCGATACGGGCTATCGATGCACACAGCAAGAAGTCTTCGGGAAAGTCGTTTGCGGAACTCGCCGCCGGCGAGCAGGACGATCTGTTGCATGCACTCGAAGACGACAAGCTCCAACTTGGCGACGCGGTGTCGGGCAAGACTTTCTTCACGCTGTTGTGGCAAAACACCCAGGAAGGCTTTTTTGCCGACCCTGTCTATCTCGGCAATCGCAATTTCGCCGGCTGGAAGCTGATCGGCTACCCGGGCCCACGCTACAACTACGACAGTGCCATACGTCACTACGGGGAGGCCTATCCGGAGCCTACCGTCGGGTTGATGGGGCGCGACCCGTCGAGGCAGCCGAAGGGTCCGCTATGAACGACGGTGCTTCATCCTCGGCGCGTGCACCCTTGACGGGCATTGGCAATACTTTTGCCGCGCTGCAGCGCGGCTGCCTGCGATGAGCACGCGCATGCCGGCTGTCGACGTCGTGCTGGTTGGCTTCGGCTGGACCGCCGCGATCATGGGGCACGAATTGACCGAAGCCGGCCTCAACGTGCTTGCACTCGAGCGCGGGAAGTTCCGCGACACCGTCCCCGATTTCGCCACCACGCACATCCAGGACGAATTGCGTTACGCGGTGCGACGCGCGCTGTTCGAGCGCCCGGTTCGTGAAACATTGACTTTCCGCAATTCAATCGACCAGACCGCGCTGCCGATGCGCCACCTGGGTTCGTTCCTGCCGGCCGCCGGTGTCGGAGGTGCCGGCGTTCACTGGAACGGACAAACCTGGCGTTTCCTGCCGGACGATTTCGTGATTCGCTCGCACACCATCGAGCGTTACGGGAAGAACTTCATTCCCGACGACATGACGATCCAGGACTGGGGCGTCACGTATGCGGAGCTGGAGCCGTACTACGATCGATTTGAATACCTGTGCGGCGTTTCCGGACAGGCGGGCAACATCGGCGGCAAAATCCAGCCGGGAGGCAACCCGTTCGAAGGGCCTCGCCAGCGCGGCTATCCGCTGCACCCGCTCGAGCGCAGCTTCATGACCGAGAAGTTTCAGACAGCGGCCACCGAGGCCGGCTTCCAGCCGTTTCCGTGCCCCGCGGCCAACACATCGGAGGCCTACGAGAATCCGCTGGGCGTGAGGATGGGCAAGTGCACCTTCTGCGGCTACTGCGAGTGGTTCGCCTGCGGCAACTATTCGAAGGCATCACCGCAGACGACGATACTGCCAGTGTTGCTGGCGAAGAAGAATTTCTCCTATCGCACCGAATGTGATGTGACCCGAGTCAACCTGGACGCCAGCGGCAAGCGTGCCACCGGCGTCACGTATGTCGATGCCAGCGGCAAGCAGTTCGAGCAACCTGCGGAACTCGTCGTGCTGTGCGCATTCGCGCAGCACAACGTTCACCTGCTGCTGCTTTCCGGCATCGGTAAGCCGTACGACCCGAAGGCTGGAACGGGTGTCACCGGCCGCAATTACGCATACCAGATCACCTCGTCGGTGGACGTGTTCCAGGACGACATTGTCAATCCGTACATGGGTGCCGGCGCGCTTGGCCAGGCTGTCGACGAATTCAACGGCGACAATTTCGATCACGGACCGCATGGTTTCATCGGCGGCGGCTACATCGCGCTGTGGAATACCGGCGGCCGCCCGATCGACCAGCAGATACAGGTACCCGAGGGAACGCCCAAATGGGGCGGCGAGTGGAAGCGGGCGCGCGCCGAGAACTACCTGTCGGCGATGTCGATCGCGACGCACGGCAGCGTGATGAGCTATCGCCAGTCTTACCTCGATCTCGATCCAACCTACCGGGACATCTACGGCAATGCACTCCTGCGGATGACCTTTGACTATCATCCGAATGAACACAAGATGTCGGATTTCCTCACCGACAAGTCTGCATTGATCGCGCAGGCGATGAAACCGCGCTCGATCAAGAAGAATTATCGTAAGGGACACTATTCGATCGTCCCGTACCAGACAACGCACAACACTGGCGGTGCGGCGATGGGCGCGGACCGAAAAACCAGTGTCGTCAATCGCTACCTGCAGTCGTGGGATGTCCCGAACGTGTTCGTGCTCGGTTCCAGCGTGTTTCCGCAGAACCATGGCTACAACCCCACCGGGACCGTCGGGGCGCTCGCATTCTGGGCCGCCGATGCAATCCGCAGCCAATACCTCAAGTCTCCTGGACCGCTGATTCAGACCTGAGCACAGAGCCGATGCAACGACCGACCAATATTGTCCCGAATGCCGTGGTTCGCTGCGCAGGATCGGCGCGATGAACCTCCCGGGCGCATACGTCGTCGTTGCATGCGTCGTAAGCGCCTTGGCATTTGGCTGCAGCGGCGCGCGGGCCGCCCAGGGCAATGGTTCATCGCCGCCACCAGTTGCGGCGAAGCGTGCGCCCGGCAACACACAGGTCGAGCGCGGACAGTACCTCGTGCTTGTCGGTGATTGCGTAAGCTGTCACACCGCGGAGGGCGGCAAGCCTTACGCTGGCGGGAGGCCTCTGGATACCGGGTTTGGCGCGATCTACGCCCCCAACATCACACCCGATCGGGAAACCGGCATTGGCAACTGGTCGACAGATGATTTCTACCGTGCGATGCACCGGGGTCACGACGATGAAGGCCAGCCTCTATATCCGGCATTTCCCTATCCGTGGTTTACCCGGGTGACACGTGCGGATGTCGACGCGATCAAGGCATTTCTCGATTCGGTCGCACCGGTGCATCAGCAG
>JBDTJK010000024.1:0-6529 GCA_039935875.1 Casimicrobiaceae bacterium | reverse complement strand
CGAAACCTTTCACTTCCGCGGCGATCTGCGTCGAAAATCCGCTGGCATCGAACTGTGCGATGCGTGCGCCGCCACTGCGTCCTGCCTGCAGTGCGCTCCACGTCGACGCAACGTCGTTGCCCACCGGCGTGACGAGCCCGATGCCGGTGATCGCAACGCGGCGCGCAGTCATGCGGCCTCCTGGTCGACGCGTGCGAAGGTGATTTGCGCCGTGGCCATCTTGCGCTCGCCGACCATGGCGATAAGCTTGACGCGCGGAGCATCGTCATCGGACGTGACTCGCGTCGTCTTCAGCAACACATTCTCGCCGGGCCGGATGAAGCCACGCATCTTGACGTTGGTCACGCGCGACGCGCGATGTGCGCCGGGCGTGTCGCCATCGACCAGTTGCCCGGCGACACGGATCGCGTGATCGAGCAGCAACGTGGCCGGAAACACCGGTCGCCGCGGAAAATGGTCGACGAAATAGGGCGCGTCGGCCGGAATGTGCAGCAGCGCGCTGCGGGTGCCGGCGGCGGCCGCCGTGGTCTCCATCGCGTGTGCGCCGACACCCTCGAAGCGACCGGGCACCTCACCTTCGCCACACAGCAGCGCGAACTCGCGCGCGAGGTCGTCAGGCGCATCGTATTCGTCCTGCGGCAGCATCGGCCCGAGGCAATCGATCAGGCGCACGACCGAGCGCTCGCCGACACGGGCCTGCCCCTGGTAGAACACGTTGGCGTCGTTGCACTCCTCGATCTCGACCGTGAGCAGCAGCACCTCGCCCGGACGCACGACCGAGTCCAGGCACACGTCATGGGCCAGCGCTGCGACTGGGCGCCCGCGAAAACCGATGTGCGCCATCGCGACCCATGCAGCGAGCTGTCCCGTCGCTTCCGCGACCAGGCACGGCGAAAAGCAATCGAGCGCGGTGGGCACGGCGAACGCGGCACGTGCCCGCCGCGCGGGGACGTAGTCGGTGATGCGGTCGCAGAATGTGAATGCGCCGTAGCGTCCGCCCATCCGACTCCCCGTCAGGCGGTGGCGGGCGCGTTCTTCTGCGCGCGCAGCACCACCTTGCAGAACGTTTCCGGCGTGAACAGCCGCGGAATGTCGGCGGCTTTCAAAGGCGTCTTGATGCGCTCCGGCGGGACCTCGGAAAGGAATTGGCGCAAGCGCGCGATTCCAGCGTCGGTGACGATGCCCTTCTGCTCGAAATCGGACTCCGCGAGATCGCCACGCGCATCCTCGACGATCTTGCCACGCGGGATCTTCACCTTGAATGCACGCTCGAGGCGGAACACCAGATCGAGAAAATCGATCGACTCGGCATCCAGGTCCTCGATCAGCGAGGAGTCGGGCTTGACGTCGGGGATGTCGCAACCCAACGCGTCGGCGATGACTTCCGCGACTTTCGGAAACACTGCGTCGATTTCCTGTCTTGAGAATTCCATATGCCCTTTTCCTCACTCCATCTTGAAACCGCCGTCCACGTGGACGATCTGGCCGGTCATGTAGTCGGACAGCTGCGACGCCAGGAACCACACCGCATTGGCGACATCCTGCGGTTGCCCGAAACGGCGCAGCAATATGCGTGACTTTACATCGTCACCCGCGGCGTCCCTCACCGCCTGCGACATTTCGGTCTCGATGACGCCGGGCGCCACCGCATTGACGCGAATCCGGCGCGGCGCGAGCTCCACCGCGAGTGCCCGGGTGAACGCCTCGATCGCACCCTTGCTGGCCGCGTAGTTGGTCTGCCCGCGGCCGCCGCGCGTGGCCGAAACCGAACTCAGGTTGATGATCGTTCCACGCCGGCGCGACACCATGAACGGCGCCACGGCGCGAGTGACGTTGAACACCCCGCCAACGTTGGTGCCAAGCACATCGGCCACTTCGTCGTCAGACATGCCGGTCAGCACGTTGTCGCGCACGATGCCGGCATTGTTGACGAGGATGTCGATCGCGCCGTGGGCGTCGGCGAGCGCTCCGACGGCAGTCTCGCAGGCGCGCGGGTCGCGAATGTCGACCTGCACGGCGGCGACACGCCGGCCCGCGGCTTCCCCCGCAGCGACCACTTCCGCGGCGGCCGCGATATTGCCGCGGTAGAAGAACGTCACGTCAGCCCCGTCCGCCGCCAAGGTCTCGACGATCGCGCGTCCGATGCCACGGCTGCCCCCGGTCACCAGCGCTATTTTTCCGGCGAGGCCGCTTTGCATCACGTTAGCCGGAGATGGCGAAGCCGCCATCGACGACGATCGTCTGCCCGGTGATCTTGTCGGCCTCGGGCAGGCACAACAGGTAGATCGCGTCCGCGACATTCTCGGGCGTCAGTACCGGGCCGGCCGGCGTGCGTTCGGCGAATTCGGCAAGCAGGCGTTCGCGATTGGGAAAGTGGCCGAGCGCATCGGTGTCGACCACGCCCGCACTGACCGCGTTCACGCGAATGCCGCGCGGGCCCAGTTCCTGCGCAAGAGCGCGCACCAGCGACTCCAGCGCTGCTTTCGATGCGCCGATGAACGCATAGTTGGGGATCGCACGCGACGCGCCGAGGCTGGACATCGCCAGTAGCCGGCCGCCGGCCGGCATTATCGGCACCACATGCTGCGCGAGCAGGTTCAGCGCGAAGGCGTTGGTCTCCATGCACCAACGCCAATGCTTGAGTGTCATTTCCAGCGCGGGCTTCAGCACGCCGCTCGCCGCGTTGCTGACGACGATATCGACGCGATCGAAGCGCTCGCGGATGGCTGCGAACATGTCATCGAGGCTGCCGCCGTCGGCCACCGACGCCTGTACCGCGAGCGAACGGCGGCCCAGCGCGGCGATCTCGTCGCTGAGTGCCTGTGCTTCGTCGTGGCTGTTGTAGTAGTTGACGATCACGTCGCAGCCGGCGCTGGCGAGCTTGCGCACCGCGGCACGGCCGATGCCCCGCGCGCCCCCGGTGACCAGGGCCACGCGGCCGGCCAGCGGTGTCGCGGTGGGTGCAGCCAGCGGAGAGGTCGGGGACGTCAAGGGAAACTCGCGAATGGGGGGAGGAACTGCGCAACACGCCGCTGTGCACGGCCGCTGCAAACACGCGATTTTAGCAAAGGAGCGCGCCCAAGGGGCGCCGGATCACCGGGCGAGCAGCGCTTGCCGGGCGCGGACGAAACGCTGGGCTTCGGTGACCCAGTGCGCCTTGATGCTGTACCAGACGTCCGCCGCCCACTGGATGTTCTCCTGGTCGACGCCCGCGGGCGGGTCCTGGCCGGTCATTGCCGGCGTCCACGCATTGATCCAGGCGCGGGCATTCGCCTCGCTTCCGAGGTGGTCGGTATTCACGACATACAGGTGCGAATAGGCGGCGGGCAGCCGGACATTGCGCACATGTGCGGTGCCGAGCGGGCTGTACAGGTCGCGGGTGCGCGGCCCGTCCCATGCGACCAGGTCGACGCCGATCGCAAAGCCGGTGAAATCCTCGACGCTGTCGGGGATGTCGTACAGGCGCGTTGCCATGCTCCACTGGTTCGGCAGCAGGAACGCCACACCACCCGCGCCCACCGCCGACACGTAGGGCAGCACCAGGCTGGTGGTCGTGCGCACGGCGCCCGTCAACGGATCGACGATCGTCGTGCGGTCTTCGGGCGCTTCCGCGTAAGGATTGAACACGGCAATGCGGTCGTCGAACTTGCCGGCGAGCTCGTAGAGCACCTTCACCGCCTGCATACCGCCCTGGCTGTGGCCGATCATCATCGGACGCATGCCCTCATGCTCGTAGTACCAGGCGATCTCCCCGGCCAGATCGATGCTGCTCTGGTATGGACTGTGCGATAGCTCGCGCGTCACCGGGTCGCGAACCTCGGCCGACGGGTAGCCCATGCGCACCAGGAAGTTGCCGAACGATTCCATGATGAGCCGTGTCGGAAAGATGCCGCCGTGCAGGTTGATGATCCGCGGCGCCGGGCCCAGGGTCAACGTCTTGCGCACGTCGTCGGCGCTGACATGCGAAGGATCGAGCGCCAGGATGCGTTGCTCGAGGTCGCGACTCATCGCCGTGGCGCGCAACACGGCGCCGGGCGCTGGCGCTCCGGCTGCGCCACGCGGATCGGAGACGGTGGCGCAAGCGGCGAGCACGAGCGCCAGCAACCCCGCCGTGCAGGCACGCAGCGTTTGCGTGATTGCGGGATCGAACTTCGCCAGCATCACTCGCGTGCGCATTGCTCGACTCTTGCCTGCAGATCGCGCGCGAAGCCGTCGGGCAATACCGACGGCCGCCAGGAGACGCCGATCGCCATCGACTGGGCGGTGGTGGAAATGGCCAGCACGGCAGGCGTCAGCGGTCCAGTGGAGACGGCGCGTGTATAGCGCGACGGACTGGGCAGACGCGGGGGCCACAACGGATCGACGTCGAGCATCGAAATACCCGCCCACGCCGGATAGTGCTTGCTGTAGAACCGGTTGCGTTGCGCGTGCGACATGAACGGCCACGCACAGGATGCAGCCGCCAGTCCGAACAGCGTTCGCAGGTACAGGTGGTTGCGCTTGATCGGTAGAGTGGCGTTGCGCACGTCGCGAGCCAGATCCGCCAAGCTGATGCCATCAGGCACCGTGTGCGTCACACGCATGCTTGCCAGGAATTGCCCGAACGCAGTTGCATTGATACCCTCGAAATCCTTCCTGATGTTGACGATGGACGCCACGCCTATCTCGCGTCGCGTGTGCTCGCCGCGACGCGCTGCCGCCAGCGGCGACAACGCCAGCAGCAACAACGCAATGACAAGATCGTGCAGCGTGACACCGAAGTCCCGAGCGTGCCTGCGCAATGCTGCCAGCTCTGTCGGCGCGACACGGATCAGCGCGTAGGCGTTGCGCGTATCGTCCGCATCGCGATCCTTAACACGCACTGCGCGCTTCGACTCGCGCGCCAGCGCGGGCATTGCCGCCAGCGCTGAGACGAACCAGCGCGTGCGCGATCGCACCAGCGCCCGGTATGTAGGGGGATACAATGTGGGCCGCGCGTCTCCCGTCGTGGCGCCGACGTCGTCACCAGTCAATGCCTGGACGATCGCCCCCAGCAGGCCCGCGATCGAGTCCCCGCCCGCGATGAAATGATCATAGGCGAGGCCCAGCATGAAACCTCCGGGCCAAAAGATCGCGAAAAAGCGCAACGGCGCGCCAATGTCGAACGCCAGATTGAGCTCGTGCTCGATTTCGGTTACCAGGCGGAGGTCGGCCTCGGCAGCCGACGGACAAGCGAGCGACCGCAGCGGCGGCGCAGAGGTTCCGCCGCGATAGACGTAGCGCCGATGGGCAGCGTTCAGTGCGTGACCGCCGATACCCCAATGCTCGAGTACCCCGCCGATGCGCGCGCTGACCACATCCTCGGCATACGCGACGGGCACGCTGGTCACGTGCACCGCGTTGTACGGATGCAGGCCGCGCCAGCGCAGCATCATCTGCTGGAAAAGGTTGAACTTTCCGGGGAACGCTTGTGAGCCCATGGTCAGCGCTGCAAGCAACGCACCCGCACCGGCTGCGGAGCGCAAACCTGCCGCGGAGCCCTCACTGTGCCGCCGTCATCCGCGGCAGGAAGCGGCCGGTACACGCGCAATAGCGGGCGTATTCGTCGCCATGGGCGTCGAGCAGGAAGCGTTCCTCATTGCGGGCCTTGGCGTGCATCAGCGCAACATGGACGGCGGCCACGACCAGCATCGGGACATTCGGCACAACGACCCAAGTCGACAGCATCAACAGGATGCTCAAAGCATAGATCGGATGGCGTACGCGCGCGAACATGCCGCTCGTGAACAGCGTGCCGGATTCATCGCGTGTCACCGCCATCGTCCAGTGCCGCCCCATCTGCCGCCAGCTACGAATGGAGCCATAGAGCGCTACGACAGCCATCGTGGCTGCGATCCAGCGCAAAAACGTGAACGCGTCGGCAGTCGCGAACGCAGGCAGTGCGAAGGGGCCAGAGCGGCGCGAAACCGCAAGCGCCGGCAACGCGACCCACGCCGCGACGAGTGGAATCCACAGCAGTCCCATCCACACTTCCATCCGCTGTTCCGGCACCACTCCGGACAGCTTGCGCGTACGCCGCCGCCGCTGCACGACCATTGCGGCAACGATCGTCCAGTACACGCAAACCGCGAACAACACGATCAGCGTCGGCGGCTCTTCGGGGTTCAGGTGCATTCGGCAATCGACAGGGGTGCGCACATTCGTGCGTCGAATTATACGTGCCCTGCACGGTGATCGATTGCACGATCGGGCAGCGCTACGGCACGCGTGCATCGGCTCGATCGCCGATGCGTTATGCTCCCGGCGCCACATCCTGGGTTGCCCGGACGCCGATGGTTTTCCTGATGCGCACATTTGGTCTGCTGCCGTTGCCCGTGCTGTACGTGCTGGGACGAATCATCTCGTTCGTGGCATTCGACATCATGCGCTGGCATCGCCGGCTCGCGGCTGACAATATCGCGCGCTCGTTCCCGGAAAAATCGGACGCCCAGCGCGCGGCCATCCTGCGCAACAACTACAGCAACCTGGGACGCACGTTCGCCGAAGCGGT
>JBDTJK010000023.1:0-15953 GCA_039935875.1 Casimicrobiaceae bacterium | reverse complement strand
AGTAGTCGAGCACGTCGTGCATCCACCCCATGTTCCACTTCATGCCGAAGCCCAGGCCACCGAGCCAGGTCGGTCGCGACACCTGCGGCCACGCGGTCGATTCCTCGGCGATCGTCTGCACGTCGGGATACGCATCGTAGACGGCTTCGTTCAGATGGCGCAGGAAGGTGACGGCCTCCAGGTTTTCGCGGCCGCCATGGATGTTGGGTAGCCACTCGCCCGCGCGCCTGCCGTAGTCGAGGTACAGCATCGAGGCAACGCCATCGACGCGCAGACCATCGAGATGGTAGCGATCGAGCCAGAACAGCGCACTCGACAGCAGGAACGATCGTACCTCGTGGCGACCGTAATTGAAAATGCAGCTCTTCCATTCAGGATGAAAGCCCTGCCGCGGGTCCTCATGCTCGAACAGGTGCGTGCCGTCGAAGCGGGCAAGGCCGTGCTCGTCTGCCGGAAAATGCGACGGCACCCAGTCGAGGATCACGCCCAAACCGCGCTGGTGCAGCTCGTCCACCAATGCCATGAAGTCCTGCGGTGTGCCGTAGCGCGAAGTGGGTGCGAAATACCCGGTGGTCTGGTATCCCCACGATCCGTAGAACGGGTGCTCGGTGATGGGCATCAGCTCCACGTGCGTGAAGCCGAGCCGCAACGCGTAGTCGGCGAGCAGGGGTGCTATTTCGCGATAATTGAGAAGGCGATCCGGTGCTGCGGGATCGCGTCGCCACGACCCCAGGTGCACCTCGTAGGTGGACATCGGGCTGGCGAGCGCGTTGATGTCGCCGCGACGCTGCATCCACGACACGTCTCCCCACGCGTAATCGAGCGCGGTGATTACCGAGGCAGTGCGTGGCGCCTGCTCGCATCGAAAAGCAAACGGATCGGCCTTGTCGATCGTGCGCCCGGTTACGGCGGACGCAACGCGGAACTTGTAGCAGCTTCCATTCGACGCGTTGTCGATGCTGCCCTCCCAGATGCCCGAATCGTCGTTGCGGCGTGTCAGCGGGCTGGCGTTGCCATCCCAGTGGTTGAAGTCGCCAATGACGCTGACGCGGCTTGCGTTCGGTGCCCAGACGCGAAAGCGCGCGGCACCGCCATGCCGCAGGTGCGCGCCCATGCATTCATAAAGACGGCGATGCGACCCCTCGCGGAACAGGAATACGTCGTAGTCGCTCAAGTCGGCCGCCGGGCGCGCAGCCTGCTGCACACGCGCGCTCATGGATGCGACACTTCCACGCGACCGCGATGCGGGCGCGCTCAATCGGGCCTTCCCCGGTGTGCGCTAAAGTCGCCGGTCGTGCATCGCATCATGGTCAATTCACGTGTGCTGCGCGTGGCGCGGTGTTTGCCGCGGAATCGGCATTCACCAGCGACGGCAGCGGCCGCATGTCGTCGTTGGCTGGATGCAACGAGCGCGCGGCAAGGTCGATTGGCAACGGGCGCTTGTGGGTAGCCGCCGCCTCCGCGGCAGTGGCCGCATCGAGGAACGTGTCGGTCCACCAATGGACGTCATGGCGCCTGATGGAGTTCCGCATGGGGGCCATGCGCGCGCGCCGCTCGGCAATCGGCATCGTGCACGCGGCCGCCAATGCATCGGCGACGCCTTCGATATCGTATGGGTTGACCAGAAGCGCGCCTTCGCCGAGCTCTGCCGCTGCGCCGGCGAACTCGCTCAGCACCAGCACACCATCCTCGGTGAGGTTGCTCGCACAATATTCCTTGGCGACCAGGTTCATGCCATCGCGCAGCGGTGTCACCAGCGCGACATCGGCCGATCGGTAGTAAGCGACCAATTCGTCCGGCGACAGATGGCCATATATGTACCACACCGGGACCCACCCGCCCGGCTTCATGAATTCGCCATTGATGCGGCCGACGAGCTGTTCGATCGTGGCCTTGAGCGCGTCGTATTCGGGAATATCGACGCGGCTCGGTACCACGACCTGGATCAGCGAGATCCTTTCGCAAAACTCAGGCCGGCGCTTCAACAAATCGTGGAACGCCTGCAGCCGCAACGGAATGCCCTTCGTGTAATCGAGGCGGTCGATGCCCAGCACCAACTTGCATTCGGGCATGCGCCGGCGCAAGTCGGCGGTGCTGTCCTGCACGCGCTGCGCATGCGCAGGCTCGATCCAGCTATCGAAGTCGATGCTGATCGGAAATGTGCCTATGCGAATCCGGCGGCCGTTGTATGTGGCAATCATCGCGCGCCCCTTGCCCTCGACCACGGCATCCGGCACGAGTGCTCGGACGCACTGCACGAAGTTGCGGCGATCACGCGTGGTCTGCAAGCCGATGAGGTCGTAGCGCAACAGTGCTTCGATCAATTGCGAGCACCAGGGCAGCTTTGAAAACAAGTCGAGCGACGGAAACGGAACATGCAGGAAGAAACCCAGTCTCGCGCGATTGCCGAGCGTGCGCAACTCGGCACCGACATTCATCAGGTGATAGTCGTGAACCCAGACGAAATCGTCCTTCTGCGCCTGTGCTGCCACTGCCGCGGCGTATTTGCGATTGACACTCTGGTATGTACGCCAGTACGCCGGATCGAAATTGCAGACGGATTGCAGGTCGTGAAACAGCGGCCACACGATTTCGTTGCTGAATCCCTGGTAGAAATCACGGATTTCGGCTTGTGACAGATGTACCGCCCGCAGCCGGTACCCGGATTCGTCGGACACCTGCGCGAGCAATCTGTCGATTTCGGTTGATTCGGGGCCATCGGCGCCGGGCCAGCCGATCCATGTCCCTCCACGCTGCTTGAGTACCGGCACCAAGGCGCTCACCAAGCCTCCTGAACCCGCACGCAGCGTCCATCGGGATCCGGTCGCGGACACCGCTGCATCGGGTCCAATGTCCGGGACTGCCACGACAGGCAGCCGGTTGGACACGACGATCAGGCGTTGCAGGTTGTTCTGCATAAGTTTTCAAGTCCGGAAGGACGGGCGACCGCTCGCCAATCATCCGTCCATTGTGGGCAAACGCCGACGAAAGCAGTGTCGGCGCCGACCCGATTAGCGTGTAGGAGAAGAAAAAAAATAAGCGCCGGAGCGCACCCCTGCGGCGGCTTGGCGGGACCCCAATGCTTCACGCGGGCGACCATCGGGGGCGTAGGCCGGCGCTTACGCGATATCGCGTTGACCGGTAGTGGTGCTGCGAACCGCAACGAAGGAGGATCAACGAACAACAAACAGGAGCAGCGAAATGGCCTCGACACTGGATGGCACGGCCGGCGCATCGCCGGATCTGCACAAGGGACACGGAACGGCGGCGCTTGGACCCAGCGATTCATCCGATAGCGGCAGCGATATCCAGGACGGTCCGGGCGCAGAGGACGAACCGGGAATATTCGTGCCCACAGGTTCAACCTCCGATCCTGACCGCGGCGCCACGACATCCGCTGGCGCGGATATCGGCGACGCCGATCTCGACAGCGACAGCGACCGCAATGGCACCGGCGAACGTGGAGCCGTGGGCCATGACGCAAGTGTCGCGGTGGACACGGTGTTGCGGGACGTTCGCGATGCCCGGTCCTCGATCGAATCGGTCGACGGCGCAGCCGACAGCGACACCGATCCGGCCGTTGACTAGCGGAGGAGGCTCGCGGCCGGCCCTGATCCACCCGCCGCAATAAACTTGATGTCGAGACTCTCGACGGCGAGCGGATGGAGCGCGGGGCCGTCAGGAAGCTGCGCGCAGCGTCGCCGTGAGGCTGATTTCCGCCACGCCCGCCAGTGCCTTCGACAGCGGACAGTCGCGCTTTGCCTTGGTGGCGATTTCCTGGAAGCGCGCCTCGTCAATGCCCGGAACGCTCGCTTGCATCGTCAGCGCAATGCGGTCGATGGCAAAGCCCTCTCCCTGCTTGACGAGGCGCACGGCAGCCTGGGTGTCGATTTCACGCGTGTTGATGCCGGCGCCTGCGCACGCAAACGAGAATGCCATCGTGAAGCAAGCCGCATGCGCCGCACCGAGGATTTCTTCCGGGTTGGTTCCGCGCCGGTCCTCCTCGAAACGACTGGCGAATCCATACGGATAGTCACGCAGGGCGCCGGTTTCGGTACTGATCTTTCCGGTACCGGACTTCCCGGCGCCTTCCCAATGCACACTGGCCTTTCGGTCGTTCATGCGGTCTCCTTGACGGGTTGACGGACGGTGAGGCGCGCGTAGCGTCGTTCGCTGCGGCGAATCGGAGGATGGTGGATTGAGATTCGAGGCGTTGGCGGTAACAGCGCGTAGTGCGCGACAGGCGCGCGTTCGCTGAGCAGGCCGCCAGGCGATTTCCAAAACGCCATGTCATTGCGCATTATCCCCGATGCTATGCGAGCGCGCTGGACCCATGCGCGCGGTTTGCACTCGCGGCAGGTGCTGGCGCAAGTACGCAGCGGTACGGCTGTGGGCGCCACGGACACGTCGCGCGGCGTGCCACTGGCGATGCTGCGGCCGCCTTCCTCACCGGCGCCGGGGCTGACGTCGATCACCCAATCGCAGTCGGCGACCACTCGCATCTCGTGCTCGTCGACGACGACCGTGTTGCCGGCGTCGACGAGGGCGTGCAGCTGCGCAATCAGCTTGTCGGTGTCGGCCGGTTGCAGTCGCGTGGTCGGCACGTCGAGTACGCACAACGTCTGCCCATGCTGAGCGCGCTGAAGCCGCCGTCAGCCAGCCGCCGTGCGCACGGCGCCACCGACTCGAAGTGGCGGCGCCGCGCTTGCGCGTACAGCATTGCGGAAATTGGACGACGCGCACTCAATTAGCGCGTCATCCTACCGATAGTGCTGAGTGTTTCGAGTGCCGGAAGGCAGTGTAATTCTGCGAGGAACTAAAGTGCGGGCCTTACCGCCTAATCGCATATGTTGCAATCTACAACTTGACACTCAAACAATTCAGTAGGTGCTCAGGGCGGGTCGCAGTAGAGTGTACGTACATCGATGCAGTCGCTAGCTGGTATCGGTGATCATAAATTTGTCGTAGACAATCGATCAGTAGAGTCGACGCAAACAGGAAGGTTGTTGGCAATGGCATGGCCAACGGGAATTCGTTTCCGACTTGTTCTGCTGGCGGCGGTTTGCACGCTTCCCGTGCTTGCGCTGCTGGCTTACGACGCCTGGTATTCGAGCGCGCAGGACCTGCAGGGCGCGCGCTCCGACCTGCAGGCGCGAGCGACTGCGGCCGCAGCCGACCTCGATCGAGACCTGCAGAGCGGTCGGCTACTGTTGCAATCGATGGCGCAGATTCCCGCGATTGCCGCACTCGCGCCGAGCGACTGCGCGCGGCAGCTCGCGCTGCTGGCGGCCCCGTACAGCCAGATCGGCACTGCATCAGGCGCGTCCGCCGACGGCCGGTTGCGGTGCACGATCGAACCTGTGACCGGAGACCCCGGCAACCTGGCCGACCGCGATTATTTCGCCAAGGCGCTGGTTACCAGCGACGTGGTCGTGGGCGCGACGGTCGTTTCGCGGCGCAACGCCGGAACTTACGTCATCCCGCTGGCCCTCTCGGTGCGCGACGGCGCCGGTCGCCCCACCGCGGTGCTGGTCGTCGGCGTCAACCTCAACCGCTTCGCGCAGGACAAGGCAACCAACTGGACGGATGACGGCACGTCGCTGACGTTGTGGGATCGGGATGCCAATGTGCTCTTCCACTGGCCTGACCCGGCGAAGTGGTTTCAGAAATCATATGCCGCGAGCGCGCTGGCCGCCGCGCTGAACGGGCACGTGGCCGGAAATGTTGATGCCGTCGGCGTCGACAATGTCGAGCGCGTGTATGGGCTCGCACCGGTCGGCAGCAGCGGACTGCGGCTCACGTTGAGCAGCCCGCGCGACGCACTGCTGGCGCCGCACCGCGAAGCGCTGGCGCGCAACGCGGGCCTGCTGGCGCTGATCGCACTGGTCGGCTTTTCGATCGCGTGGGCGCTGGCCGAAGTCTCGATACGCCGACCGCTGACGGCGCTCGCCGGCGTCGCCGAACGGATGCGCCGCGGGGACATGGGCGCGCGCAGTTCGCCGCCCTATTCGCGCGACGAGCTCGGCGTGGTCGCGCGCTCGTTCGACGCGATGGCCGACGCGATCGATACGCAGATCGCTGCCTTGCGTGAAGGCGACGAACGGACGCGTGTAAACCTGGCGCTGACACGCGAGGCCGAGCAGCGTGTGCGCCAGCAGCTCGAGCATATGAACCTGCTCGACCAGATCACGCGCTCGATCGGCGAACGACTCGACCTGCAGAGCATCTTCCAGGTCGTCGTGCGCACGCTCGAAGACAGCCTGCCGGTGGATTTCTGCTGCGTGGCGCTGCACGACGCGACGACCAACACGTTGCGTGTCGAGCGCATCGGCGTGAAGAGCGAGCCGCTGGCGCGCGCGCTGGCGCTTGAGGAGCGCACGCCGTTCGGCGTCGACAACAACGGGCTTGCGCGCTGCATGGCGGGCCGCCTGGTGCACGAACCCGATATCAGCAATGTGCAATTCCCGTTTCCGCAGCGGATGGCGCGCGGTGGCCTGCGCTCGCTGGTGCTCGCGCCGCTGCGCCTCGAGAGCAACGTGTTCGGCGTGCTGGTCGCGGCGCGGCGTGAAGCCAACGCGTTCACCAGTGCCGAATGCGAATTCCTGCGCCAGCTGAGCGAGCACGTGGGTCTGGGCGCGGGGCAAGCGCAACTGCACGACGCGCTGCGCCAGGCGTACGAAGACCTGCGGCAGTCGCAGCAGGTGGTGATGCAGGAGGAGCGCCTGCGCGCGCTCGGGCAGATGGCAAGTGGCATCGCACACGACATCAACAACGCGCTGTCACCGGTATCGCTTTACACGGAGTCGCTGCTGGAGACGGAGCCCGGCCTCAGCGAACGCGCGCGTGGCTACCTGGTCACTGTCCAGCGCGCGGTCGATGATGTCGCGCAGACGGTCGCTCGCATGCGCGAGTTCTACCGCCAGCGCGAGCCCCAGATCGAGCTGGTGCCGGTGAGCCTGAACGACCTTGCACAGCAGGTTCTGGACTTGACGCGCGCCGGCTGGAAAGACATGGCGCTGCGCCAGGGCATCGTCATCAGCGGCAGCGTAGATCTTGCACCAGACCTGCCGCAGGTGACCGGCATCGAAAGCGAAATCCGCGAGGCGCTGACCAACCTGGTGATGAACGCCATCGACGCAATGCCCGCGGGCGGCACACTGACCGTACGTACGCGCGTGCTGCATGCGCACCGCGGTGCGCCGCGCGACGGCGTGGTGATCGAGGTCATCGATACTGGCGCGGGCATGGACGAGGACACGCTGCGGCGTTGCCTCGAGCCCTTCTTCACGACCAAGGGCGAACGCGGCACCGGCCTTGGCTTGGCAATGGTATTCGGGACGGTGCGACGCCACGGTGGCGATCTGGAGATTGACAGCACGCCCGGACGTGGCACCACGGCGCGCATCGTGTTTGCCGTGCGCAGCGGCGAGCCCGCGGTCGCCGGCGCCCCCGAAAGCATGCGTGGCGCGCCGACGCGGCTGCGTCTGCTGCTCGTCGATGACGATCCCGTGTTGCTCAAGTCTCTGACCGACACGCTGGAAGGCGACGGCCACGTGATCGTCAGCGCCAACGGCGGCAAGGCGGGGATCGCCGCGTTCAACGCATCGCTCGACGCCAACCGCCCATTCGCTGCGGTGATCACCGACCTCGGCATGCCCTACGTCGACGGGCGCAAGGTGGCGACTGCCGTCAAGCACGCGTCGCCCGCGACGCCAGTCATCCTGCTCACCGGGTGGGGACAACGACTGGTGGCGGAGGGTGACATCCCTGCCGGCGTCGATCGCGTGTTGTCGAAGCCGCCGAAGCTGCGCGATATCCGCGACACGCTTGGCGAACTGTGCCCGGCCGGGGTGGACGGCTAGCGATGGCCGCCGCGCGCATCCTGGTGGTCGACGACGAGCTGTCGTCGATGCGCGCGCTGTGCGACACGCTGCGCACGCACGGCTACGAGACCGAGGGCCACGCATCGGGCGAGACTGCATTGGCCGCTCTGGCGGAAGGCAGCCACGACCTGCTGCTGACCGATCTGATGATGCCGGGGATGGACGGCGTGGCGCTGCTGAGGGCGGCGCAGCACGTCGATCCGCAGATCGTCGGTGTGCTGATGACCGGCATGGGCACGATCGAGACGGCGGTGCATGCGATGCAGGCCGGCGCGCTCGACTACGTGCTGAAGCCGATCAAGCTGCGCACGCTGCTGCCCGTGGTCGAACGCGCGCTGGGCGTGCGCAGGCTGCGGCTCGAGAACATGCAACTGCGCGACACGGTGGCGTTGCACCAGCTCAACGAGGCCATGGCGCACACGCTCGACCGCGACCTGCTGTTGCAGCGGATCGCCGATGCGGCGATGGCGCAGTTGCGTGCCGATGAAGCGTCGGTGATGCTGGTCAATGACGACGACGGCACGCTGCAGATCGTCGCCGTGCGCGGACCGCGGCGCGAAGCGCTGCTTGGCCGGCGCGTTCCCGGTGACGAAGGCATCGCGGGCTGGGTCGCCACCCACCGCGAGCCGCTGGTGCTGGCCGGCGGCGTCAGCGACCCCCGCTGGATGCCTCGTCATCCGCGCGCGGACATCCAGTCGGCGCTGTCGCTGCCAATGGTCGCGCGCAACGAGCTGGTCGGCGTCATCAACATCAATTGCATCAAGGAGCGGCGCGCGTTCACGCAGGGTCAGGTGAAAATGCTCGGCATTTTCACCAACGCAGCGGCGGCCGCCATCCAGGCCGCAAGGATGCATGACGCGCAACGCAAGTCGGATGCGCGCTACCGCGAAGTGCTGCAGATGGCCGCCGACGGCATCATCTCCCTCGACGCGGATCACCGCATCGTCGTGTTCAACGCGCGCGCGGAAAGCATGTTCGGCTATGCGGCCGCCGAAGTCAGCGGCCGCTCGCTCGACCTGCTGCTGCCACCGGAAGGAATCGATCCGCGGCGACACTGGATTCGCGCCTTCATGGCGGCGCCGGAGCTGTCGCGGACGATTGCCGGCGATCATCTGCTGGGCTGTCGCAAGGACGGCACGCTGTTCAACGCGGAAATCGACATGTCGAAACGGGCGGACGACGTCGCCATGCAGTGCACGATGATCGTGCGCGACGTCACGCTGCGCATCCGCCAGGCAGAGCGAATCGTGCGGTTGTCGCGCCTTTACGCCGTGCTGTCGGGCATCAATACCGCCATCGTGCGTATCCTCGACGAAGTGGAGCTGTACGAGGAGATCTGCCGTATTGCGGTGGACAAGGGGGGCTTCAACGCGGCGTTTGTCGGCAGTTTCGACGCCGATGCCCGCGCGATCAATGTCGCGGCGAGCGCGGGTGGCGTCGGCGTCGAGGCACGCCATGTCGCGGACGCTTCCGGGACGTCGCTGCAGCGGCTGCTGGCGCGCGCGTTGGCCGAGCGCAAGGTCGTGTGGGAGGGCGGCATCGTCGTCGATGGCAGCGACGGGATCGCCGACGCCGGAACGCTGGCGCGCGATGCGCGTGCCACGGCCGTGCTCCCGTTCGAGGTGGACGGCGCCGTGCGCGCGGTGATGGTTGTGCAATCGGCGGCCGCGCACCCGTTCGGAAAAGAGGAGCAGGACCTGCTGCGCGAAATGGCGGGCGACGTGTCTTTTGCGCTCGACCATATCGGCAAGAAGCGGCAGATCGAATACGTTGCCACCCACGACCTGCTGACCGGCCTGCCTAACCGCTCGCTGTTCCTCGATCGCCTCGCGCAGGCGATTGCTGCCGCGCGCACCAAGGGCGAATCCGTCGCGGTCGTGCTGGCAGACATCGAGCGGTTCAAGCACCTCAACGATGCATTGGGACGGCACGCAGGCGACATGCTGCTGAAGCAACTGGCTGGGCGGATCCGCAATGCGACCGAAGGCTCCGCGAGCCTGGCGCGCGTCGGCGGCGACGTGTTCGCATCGATCTTCACGGGCTTCGACAGGCCTGCAGAAGTGGCGCGCAGGATCTACCACCTGGGCAACCTCACCGTGGCGCCATTCATGCTCGGCGGGCAGCCGGTCTCGCTGACGATGCGCGCCGGCACTGCGTCATTTCCCGCCAACGGCAACGATGCCGAGGCGATCTTCCACAATGCGGAAGCAGCGCTCAAGCGCGCCAAGGACCTGCACGAGCCGCTGGTGTTCTATACGCCAGACCTCAATGCCAGTGTCGCGCAGCGGCTGGCCGTCGAGGGCAAGCTGCGGCGCGCGCTCGAGCGCCGCGAGTTCGTGCTGCATTACCAGCCGAAGGTCGACCTGCGCAGCGGGGCGATCGTGGGTCTCGAAGCGCTGATTCGCTGGAACGATCCGCAGCTGGGCATCGTACCCGCTGCGCAGTTCGTCACCATCCTCGAGGAAACCGGACTGATCGTCGACGTCGGACGCTGGGCAATGAAGGAAGCAGTACGCCAGGTCGTCGCGCTGCGCGCGGCCGGCGCGCAGCCGATGCGCATCGCCGTCAACGTGTCGTCGATCCAGCTGCGCCAGGATGATTTCGTGCGCTGGGTCGAGGACGCGATCGCAGTCGCGGATGGCGCACCCCACGGCCTCGACCTTGAGATCACCGAAAGCGTGCTGATGCACGATATCGAGAGCAACGTGCGCAAACTGAACGACGTGCGCTCGCTAGGTGTCGACTTCGCGATCGACGACTTTGGCACCGGCTATTCGTCGCTGGCCTACCTCGCGCGGCTTCCCATCGCAGTGGTCAAGATCGACCGCAGCTTCGTCAGCGAACTGACCAGCGGCGCGAGCGGGAAGTCGATCGTATCGACGATCATCTCTCTCGCGCACACGCTGGACATGATCGTCGTCGCCGAAGGGGTCGAGACGGACGAGCAATGCGAAATGCTGCGTTCCCTCAAATGCGACCAGTTCCAGGGCTACCTGTTCAGCAAGCCGGTCTCCGGCGACGAAATCGGTCGCATGCTGATGCGCAGCATCGTCCGCCACGACGCTTCCGCACGGCGCCAAACCCATTATTGAAGGTGCGCATCATGGCCGCAGGGCCGCCTGCAGCATCGCGCCCGGCACCGCAGAGGGCGCGACGGTGACACCGGTGGCATGATAGTTGCTACACTGAGCTGTTCTGTTAATCGTCGCGATCCGGGTGCGCCCGGACCGCAAGTCCTGAAAACGAGGTTCCGGACCATGAAGTCAAATCCAGCGCGATGTTCCGTGGCAGACCGTTGATCGACCGCCGCGTCAATCGCCGGGGCTTTCCCGCTGTCATCGCCGGCGAGATCGACAAGCTCGCCGCACACTGCGAAGCACTGCAACCTCCAGGACGCACACGGGCCGAGGCGGGATGAACAACGACGTCCTGCGCCCGGCGCCGGGTGCGAACCGTCGCAGCCACCGGCTGCAGCCTGCGCGGCAACGGCGTTTCTCACTGACGCGCCACCGCTTGTCGCTGTGGGCATTGCCCGCCTTCGGCCTGCTGCTCATTGCCGGGCTTTGGCTCACCATCCATGTGCAGCTGCAGACGATCCAGCGCGTCCGCCTCGCCGCGATCACGCAGGAAACCGAATCGCTGGCCGCGTCCTACGAGCAGTTCACCCGGCGTGCGCTGGACGACGCCGACCGCATGGCACGCGTGATCAAATACGAATACGAACGCAATGAAACGCTGGACCTGCAGGGCCTGATCCGCGCCGGCGTCATCGACGACACCACCATCGGGCTGATCAGCGTGTTCGACGCGAACGGCGCGCTGATCGCAGCCAGCGAACCGATGCCTGCGATCAACATTTCCGATCGCGACTATTTCAAGTTGCACAAGTCTCGCGACCTCGGGTTTCTGGACGTCAGTCCGCCGATCGTGGGTCGCGACACCGGACGCACGGTCATCCTGCTGAGCCGCCGCATCAACACCCGCGACGGACGCTTCGCCGGCATCGTCGTACTGTCGGTGGCGCCGGAATATTTCACCCGCATGTATTCCAGCGTCGACCTGGGCAACAACGGTAGCCTGCTGCTGGTCGGACTGGATGGCGCGCTGCGCGCGCGCCGGGCCGGAGGCGTGACGACCAGCACTGAAGACGGAAGCGGCAAGTTGCTCGTCGCACGTACGCACGCTGCGTCGCAAGGCACCTATGAGAAAACCAGCAGCTACGATGGCGTGACCCGCTACGCGGCCTATCGGCAGCTTCCCGACTACCCGTTCGTCGTCGCCATCGGCAAATCGCGCGACGAAGCGCTGGCTGCCTACGCAGCGATCCGCGACGGGTACTACTTCGTTGCCGCAGTCGTCACGCTGGTAATCGTCGCATTCTTTGCGCTGGTCACCATCCTCGCGCTACGGCTGCAGCGCCACCGCATCGAGCTGAAACGGGAACGGCAGTTCCTGGAGTCGGTGCTGGACAACATACCGTCCGCGATTACGGTGCGCAGCATGCGTGGCGACGGTCGCGGGCGCTACGTGCTGTGGAACGAGGCCTGTGAAACGATGTTCGGCGTCAGTGCCCGCGTGGCGTTGGGCAAGACGCTGCCCGAGCTGCTGCCGCCGGCGCTGTCGGTACGCATGCTCGCGCTGGACGCTGCGCTGCTCGCCAATCCGTCGGTACAGCATGCCGACGAAGTGATCGATGTTCCGCAGCGCGGCTCGCGCATCTTTCACCTGGTGCGTGCGCCGGTGATGGATGGCAACAACCAGGTCGATTACATCATGGTGGTGGCAACCGACGTGACCGACGAGCGCGCCCACACCAACGAACTGCGGCTTGCGTCGAAAGTGTTCGAGACGACTGCGGACGGCATCGTGCTGAGCGATGGGGACGATCGCGTGATCATGGTCAACGCCGGCTTCAGCGCACTGACCGGTTTCGATGCTGCAGAGGTGCTGGGGTTGCGCGTCGAGGAATCGCCGTTCCGCGCGATCGATCTGCCCGAATACGCGTTGCGCATGGAGCGATTGCGCCGCGACGGGTACGACAGTGGGGAAGTCCAGCGGGTCGCACGCGATGGTTCGATGATGTCGCTGTGGATCACGGCCACGTGCCTGCGTGATGCCGGCGGCACGATCGTCAACTACGTGCGCGTGTTCAGCGATATCTCGCTGCTCAAGGCCACGCAGCATAAGCTTGTGGAGCTCGCAAGCTATGACACGCTGACGGGGCTGCCGAACCGCCGTCTGCTGCAGGAGCGGCTGGACCGCGCGCTGGTGCGCGCACAGCGCAACAAGGGCGCCATGGCGCTGATGTTCATCGACCTCGACGGATTCAAGGACGTCAACGATACGCTGGGGCACGATACCGGAGACATGCTGCTGCGCCAGGTGGCATCGCGGCTCGAAAAATGCATCCGCACCAGCGACAGCATTGCGCGCTTCGGTGGCGACGAGTTCGCCATCGTGCTCGAGGACGCGAACCTGCCCGACGACGCGGTGCTCGTCGGCGAGCGCATCGTTGCTTCGCTTGTCGAACCGTTCCACCTCAATGGCCATCGCGTGACCACTGCCGCCAGCATCGGCATTGCCATCTACCCGCAGGACGGCAGCGACGCGGCGACGTTGCTGAAAAACGCCGACATCGCGATGTACGAGGCCAAGCGAAACGGGCGCAACCGCTTCGTGCTGCATGCGACCGGCAGCGCGGCGGTCGATCCTCACGACGCCGTAGCGTAAGTCCGGTACGCGATGCTGCGGTTCGGCTTCGCGTCCGGTCGTGCGACGCGATTTCTGCGCATGTTCCGCGGAGATGTGCGTGCCCTCCGGTTGCGGCAAGCGTTGTCTGCGACCGTGGCCGCGGCGCTCGCCTCGCACGCACCGATGACGCTTGCGCTGTGAGCGCGGTGCGTCGTCGCAAGACGTGTGACACGTTGCGACTGTTGTGATAGAACTTGACAGTTCGGAAGTCCTGATGGCAAACACGCAACCGCCCGATTCGATCGCGCGCTTTCGCAGCGGGCTGCCGCGCTGTTGAACCCGGGGACGGTTGCGACCAACGACGATGACCAAGAATCGTGACAAGCGCGCAGTGACCGGCGCCGGATCTGCACCAT
Source organism: Casimicrobiaceae bacterium (assembly GCA_039935875.1). Lineage (GTDB taxonomy): Bacteria > Pseudomonadota > Gammaproteobacteria > Burkholderiales > Casimicrobiaceae > VBCG01. Next base: position 1,963 of record JBDTJK010000023.1, on the reverse strand, counting down.
TGCGCTACAGCGACGGATATCCGACGCTGGATGCACTGCTTCACGCGGTGCGCGCATGCCGGGCGTGCGCAAATGAGCTGCCGCTCGGACCGCGACCGGTGCTCCGCGCAGCCGCCGGCGCGCGCATTCTGGTGGTGGGGCAGGCGCCGGGATTGCGGGTGCACACGACCGGCATCCCCTGGAATGATGCGAGCGGCGTGCGCCTGCGCGAATGGATGGGCGTCGATGACGCCGGATTCGCAGACGAATCGCAGATTGCGATCATTCCGATGGGCTACTGCTACCCGGGGCGCGGCAACGGCGGCGACCTCCCGCCGCGCCGCGAGTGTGCGGAGCTGTGGCTCGATCAACTGCTCGCGAAACTTCCGAACATCGAGCTGACGCTGCTGATCGGCCTGTACGCGCAGCGCCATTTCCTGCGCACGCGGCGCAAGCCCACGCTGACGCAGACGGTTGCGGCATGGCAGGAATACCTGCCGCGCTACGTTCCGCTGCCACATCCGTCGCCGCGCAACACGCCGTGGTTCCAGCGCAACCCGTGGTTCCAGGCGCAGCTGTTGCCGGCGCTGCGCGATCGCGTCGCCACATTGCGCGCAAGCTGACTGCGCCGTGTCAAGACTCGCTGGCGCGGTCCGGCTCGTTCATCCGCTGTTGCGCAGGCCGGCTGCGAGACCGTTGATGGTCAGGTGCAGCGCCCGTCGCGTGCGGTCATCGTTCTGGCCAGCACGCAGGCGCTTCAGCAGCTCGATCTGCAAGTGGTTGAGCGGATCGATGTAAGGGAAGCGGTTGCGGATGCTGCGCGCCAGCGTCGGATTGTCGGCGAGCAACGTCGAATGCCCGGTGATTGCCAACAGGTGGCGGCACGTAAGCGCGTGCTCGGCGCTGATTGCTTCGAATATCCGCGTGCGATTGGCTACATCGTCGAACAGCTCCGCGTGGCGTGAGGCGATTGCGAGGTCGGATTTTGCCAGCACCATGTCCATGTTCGACAGGAACGCGCGAAAGAATGGCCATTGGTCATTCATCGAACGCAGCAATTGCAAGCCCTGCGGATTGTCGACCAGCCACGCCTCTACCGCGCTGCCAAAGCCGAACCAGCCCGGCAGCATCAGCCTGCACAATCCCCAGCTGAAAACCCACGGAATGGCGCGCAGGTCCTGGATACGATGCGAACCGGTGCGCGATGCGGGGCGGCTGCCGATGTTGAGTGCAGCGATTTCGCTGACTGGCGTGGTGGCGTTGAAATAGTCTACGAAATGCGGATCGTCATAGACCAGCGCGCGATACGCGCCATGCGCGAGGTCCGCGAGTGCCTGCATCGCTGTGCGGAAATCCGCTTGTGCGCCTGGTGCCGGCAGCGCAGCGCCACCGCCGACGAGGCTGGCTTCGATCACCGCGCCCAGCAGTGTCTCCAGATTGTGCCGGCCAAGCTCCGGATCGGCATACTTGCTGGCGATGATCTCGCCCTGTTCGGTAATGCGCATCGCGCCCGCCACGCTACCCGGCGGCTGTGCCAGGATCGCTTCGTACGCGGGCCCGCCACCGCGGCCGACGGTGCCGCCGCGGCCATGGAACAGCCGCAGGCGGATCGCGTGCCGCGCAAACAGCGCTACGAGCTCGACTTCGGCAAGGTACAGCGCCCAGTTGGCGCTCACGTAGCCGCCATCCTTGTTGCTGTCCGAGTAGCCGAGCATGACCTCCTGCAGGTCACCACGCGTAGCGAGCCACGCGCGGTACAGCGGATGCGCGAACGCGCCGCCCATGATCACGGAGCACTGCGAAAGATCGGCGATCGTCTCGAACAGCGGCACGATGTTGACATGGCAGCGGACTTGCGGCGCATACGTCAGCAGGCCGACTTCGCGCAGCAGCACGCCGACTTCCAGCAAATCGCTGATCGCCTCGCACTTGGAGATCACATAGTTGGCCAGCGCATCGGCGCCGAACGTGGCGTGGATCTGCG
>JBDTJK010000022.1:0-8342 GCA_039935875.1 Casimicrobiaceae bacterium | reverse complement strand
ACCTCAAGTACTACAGCTTCAAGGCGATCAACCTGCGCAAGAGCGTGCCGTTCCTGGCGATCTTCGTGTTCGTGCTGCTGATCGGATTGCTGTCGTACCAGCCCGCGACCGTGCTGTTCGCAGGATTCGTCGCGTATGCGATCTCGGGCTTCGTCGTCAGCGCGTGGATGATGCGCAAGCGGCGCACGCGTCCCGCTCCCTAGTTGCGCTAAATTGCCACACCTGCCGCGCCGGCCCTGTGCGCCGGCACAGGCACTTGCATGTGGCGGCGTTTTCGGCTAACGTGGCCCGCATGAACCGTTTCACCCCCTGCAGCGATCTTTCGGCCGTCATTCGCACGCCTTCCCCCGGCGTTCATGCGATTGCGCGCGGCCTGCTGCTGCTGCTGCGCCCCGCGCGCACATAACCTACCCCCTCAATTCGAGCAGTCCCGATGCAACGCCACCCGGCAGCGGGCAGGCTTGCCGTTATCGACTCGCACGCGCGTGATTCGCCGCTGCGAAGCGCCAGACCGAGGATCCACGATGAGCACTCAAGCACACGCCAAGTACCAGCCGTTCGCCACGATCGACATGCCCGACCGCCAATGGCCGGCACGCACGATCGATCGCGCGCCCGCATGGTGCAGCGTCGACCTGCGCGACGGCAACCAGGCCCTGATCGAGCCGATGGACGCCGAACGCAAGATGCGGATGTTCCGCCTGCTGCTCGACATGGGCTACAAGGAGATCGAGATCGGGTTTCCCGCGGCGTCGCAGACCGACTTCGACTTCATCCGCAAGCTGATCGACGAGGACCTGATCCCGCACGACGTCACCGTGCAGGTTCTTACGCAGGCGCGCGAGGCGCTGATCCGCCGCTCGTTCGAAGCGCTGGCCGGCGCCAGGCGCGCGATCATGCACCTCTACAACTCGACGTCGGTGACGCAGAGGCGCGTGGTGTTCAATCTCGACCGGCCGGGCATCAGCGCCATCGCCGTGGCGGGAGCGACGCTGATTCGCGACCTCGCCGCGAAGAATCCGCGCACGCAATGGACATTCGAGTACACGCCCGAGAGTTTCACCGCCACCGAACTCGACTTCGCCAAGGAAATCTGCGACGCGGTCACCGCAGTGTGGCAGCCGACGCCGGCGCGCAAGGTGATCGTCAACCTGCCCTCGACGGTCGAGCTGTCGACGCCGAACGTGTATGCCGACCAGATCGAATGGATGAGCCGCAATCTCGCGCGCCGCGATTGCATCGTGCTGTCGGTGCATCCGCACAACGACCGCGGCTGCGGTGTCGCGGCGGCCGAGCTCGCGCAGATGGCGGGGGCGGAGCGTGTCGAAGGCTGCCTGTTCGGCAACGGCGAGCGCACAGGCAACGTGTGCCTCGTCACGCTCGGACTCAACCTGTTCACGCAGGGGATCGATCCCGGCATCGATTTTTCCGACATCAACGCGATCATCCGCACCGTCGAATACGCGAACCAGATGGAAATCCATCCGCGCCATCCGTACGGCGGCGAACTGGTGTTCACCGCGTTCTCCGGATCGCACCAGGACGCGATCAAGAAGGGACTTGCGGAGCGCCGCACGTGGATTGCGCGCGGCGAGCAGCAATGGGACGTTCCGTACCTGCCGATCGATCCGGCGGATGTCGGGCGCACCTACGACGCGGTGATCCGCGTCAACAGCCAGTCGGGCAAGGGCGGCGTGGCCTACCTGCTCGAGCGCGACTACGGGCTTGCGCTGCCGCGCCTGTTGCAGATCGAATTCAGCCATGCGGTACAGCGGATCGCCGACGCCAGCGGCAAGGAGCTGGCAGCCGCCGAAATCCGTGCAGCATTCGATCGCGAGTACGTGGCGCGGGAGGCGCCGCTGCGCTACATCGATCATCGCGCGCAGCATGCCGATGACGGCCATGTCGAGCAATTGTCGGCACGACTGTCGATCGGCGGCGTCGAGCGCGTATTGCAAGGCGCCGGCAACGGCCCGGTGGACGCGTTCGTGCAGGTGTTGCGGGATGCGCTCGATGTCGACATCCACGTGCAGAATTACCACGAGCACGGCGTCGGCGCAGGCGAGGATGCGACGGCCGTGTCGTATGTGCAACTGCGCGTAGGCGCCGAGCGGGCGGTGTATGGCGTCGGCCTCGATTCCAACATCGTGACGGCGACCTTGAAGGCCGTCGTCAGCGCGATCAATCGCGGTGTCGCACTCGGCGTGATCGGCATCGTGCAGTCAGCGCCGTCGGCGGCAAAGGTTACGGCGACCGTTTGACCGTCGCGGTGCGCGAGCGCCACAAGGAATGCGTGCGCTTGCGACGCGTTATATATCGCCGTATATTACCGATTCGACGGTTTGCATACGGTACATGTGCATGCATGTTCACAGGAAGCTGCTGACGGCGCTGTGCGTCGCCGCGATTGCCGTGATCGTTTCGCCTTGTGCAATATCCGCCGACGTCACCGTGTTCGCGGCGTCGAGCCTCAAGGAAGCAATGGATGCACAAGCGAAGCAATTCGAAGCCGCTACCGGCAGCAAGGTCATCGTTTCCTACGGCGGCAGCAGCACGCTGGCGAAGCAGGTCGAAGGCGGCGCGCCGGCCGACCTCTTCATTTCCGCGGATATCGCCTGGATGGATTACATCGACCAGCGCCACCTGCTTGCGGCGGGCAGCCGGGTGACGTTGCTGCGCAACACACTGGTGCTGATCGCGCCGGCCGCGAGCAAGTCCGCAATCAAGATTGCGCCAGGATTCGATCTTGCCGCAGCATTGGGCAGCGACAAGTTGGCGATGGCCAGCCCTGATAGCGTACCCGCCGGCAGATACGGCAAGAGCGCGCTCGAGAAGCTTGGCGTGTGGACCAGCGTCGAAAAGAAGGTTGCACGCGCCGAAAACGTGCGCGCGGCGCTGGCGCTGGTGTCGCGCGGCGAGGCGCCGTTCGGCATCGTGTACAGCACCGACGCGTTTGCGGACAAGGGAGTTCGCATCATCGATACGTTCGGCGCCGGCACGCATCCACCGATCGTCTATCCCGCTGCCATACTGGCGACCAGCCACTCGGCCGCCGCCAAGCCGTTGCTCGAGTACCTGCAGTCGCCGGCAGCCCGGGCCACCTGGGAACAATTCGGATTCGGCCTGGCGCGCTGAGCGATGCACGGCCTCTCCGCCGACGAGGTCGGGATCATCCTGCTGAGCTTGCGGGTTGCCACGGTCAGCGTGTTGTGCAGCCTGCCGTTCGCCGTCGCGCTGGCGCTGCTGCTTTCGCGCCGTGACTTTCCGGGCAAGACACTGGTCGATGCCGTCGTCCACCTGCCGCTGGTGCTGCCGCCGGTCGTGGTCGGCTTTGCGCTGCTGGTGCTGTTCGGCAAGCACGGTCCGATCGGTGCGGCGCTCGACGACTGGTTCGGCATCGTCGTGGCCTTTCGCTGGACCGGGGCGGCGCTTGCATCGGCGGTGATGGGCTTTCCGCTGATGGTGCGTGCGATCCGCTTGTCGATGGATGCGATCGACCGGCGACTGGAAACGGCGGCGCACACGCTGGGTGCGTCGCGGATGCGAGTCTTCGCATCGGTCACGCTGCCGCTGGCATTGCCGGGAATCATCACCGGCGTGATGCTGTCGTTCGCGCGCGGACTGGGTGAATTCGGCGCGACGATCACGTTCGTATCGAACATCCCCGGTGAGACACAGACGTTGCCATTGGCCATCTACACGTTCACCCAGGTCCCGGGCGCCGATGCGCAGGCGCTACGACTCAGCATCATTGCGGTTGCGCTGTCGATGATCGCGCTGGTCGCCTCGGAGTGGATGACACCACGCCGCCGCAACGGGCGCGCGGCCCGACGGTGATCGACATTGACATCGAGCAGGCGCGCGGCGACTTCATGCTGCGCGTGACGTTCCGTGCCGACGCGCCGGTGCTGGGCGTGCTCGGCCGCTCGGGCGCCGGCAAGAGCAGCCTGGTCGACGCGATCGCAGGGGTGACGACGCCGCGTCGCGGGCACGTGCGCATCAACGGCGTCACGCTGTTCGATCACGCGCGGCACATCGACCTTGCGCCGCCCGCCCGCCGCGTTGGCTACGTGTTCCAGGATGCATTGCTGTTTCCGCACCTGTCGGTGCATTCGAACCTGATGTACGGCTACCGCCTGCATCGCGACGCTGCGCAGTTCATCGCACCGCTGCGCGTCATCGACGTGCTGGGACTGGGTGCGCTACTGAGGCGCCGGCCCGACACGCTGTCCGGCGGCGAGAAGCAGCGCGTGGCGATCGGCCGGGCGCTGCTGTCGCAGCCGCGGGTGCTGCTGCTCGACGAGCCGCTCGCATCGCTGGACGTCGAGCGCAAGACCGAGATCCTCGACTACATCGAGCGCCTGCGCGACGAATTCCACATCCCGATCGTGTATGTCAGCCATTCGATCGCCGAGATCACGCGGCTCGCCGACACCGTGGTGGTGCTCGCGGCCGGTCAGTGCGTGGCGGCTGGCGATGCCGGCAGGATCCTCGCCGATCCTGGTGCGCAATCGGGCATCGACGCAGGCGGCGGTGGACTCGAGGCGGGCAGCATCATCGAGACGGCGGTGCAGGCACACGATCGGACGGATCACCTGACGACACTCGCGTTCGCCGGCGGGACGCTGACGGTCCCGGTCATCGAAGCACCGATCGGCACGCGGGTGCGCGTGCGTATCCGTGCGCGCGATGTTTCGCTCGCGGTAGAACGCCCTGCCGCCACCAGCATCCTCAACATACTGGCGGCGACAGTGGTATCGATACGCGAGCAACAAGGGTCCGCGGCCAACGTGCAGCTGAGCGTCGGCGAGGCGCTGCTCGCCGCGCAGATCACGCGGCGCTCGCTGAAGCAACTTGCGATCCGCGAGCAGCAACAGGTCTTCGCCCTGGTCAAGGCGGTATCGTTCGACCGTCGCAGCACCGGTTACGCGTGAAGCGCTGCATGACCGCGCCCGGAATGCAGTTCCATATCCGCGCAGGCGACGAATCGCCCGCGCTGATGATCGGTCCTGGCAAGATCGCGTTGCTGGAGGCGATTGCGCAGACGGGTTCGATCAGCGCGGCCGCCAAGCTGCTGCGGATGTCGTATCGACGCGCGTGGCTGCTGGTCGACGAGACCAATCGCTGCTTGACGGCTCCCGCCGTCTACGCCGTGGCCGGCGGCACGAGCGGCGGCGGGACCGCACTGACTGTGGCCGGGATCGAGCTCGTGCAACGCTATCGGGACGTCGAGCGCGTGACTGCGGCTGCCGTGCACGACAAGCTGCAACCGCTGCTGCGAGCGGTGGGCGTGCGCACCCGAGGCCGGTGAGGTAAATCCAAGCCGGGGCTGCTGCATGCAACCGCTAGAATATGCATGACTCGCGCATCCTTTTCGGCGCCTGCCGGCTTGACCGGTGACCACTCCAGGAGTTCCATGAACGCCGACCTTCCTCCCGGCATCGCGATCGACCGCGCGATTGCCCTGCCGTACGCAGAAATCCTCAGCAGCGATGCGCTGGCCTTCGTCGCACTGCTGGAGCGTGCGTTTGCAGGTCGCCGCATCGCGCTGCTCGAAGCACGCGTTGCGCGGCAGCGCGACCTCGATGCCGGGGTGTTGCCGGACTTCCTGTCGGCGACACGCGCGATCCGCGACGGTGCGTGGACCTGCGCCGACGTGCCCGCCGACATCGCCGATCGCCGCGTCGAGATCACCGGACCCGTCGATCGCAAGATGGTGATCAATGCACTGAACTCCGGGGCCAATGTGTTCATGGCGGATTTCGAAGACGCCAACACGCCAACGTGGGACAACAACCTGCAGGGCCAGGTCAACCTGCGCGACGCGATACACCGGAGGATCGAATGGTCGTCCCCCGAGGGCAAGGTGTACCGCCTCGCCCCCCGCAGCGCGACGCTGTTCGTGCGTCCGCGTGGCTGGCACCTCGACGAACGGCACATCCAGGTCGACGGCCGCGCCGTGAGCGGTGCGCTTTTCGACTTCGCGCTGTATTTTTTCCACAATGCGAAGGAGTTGCGCGCGCGCGGCAGCGGCCCTTATTTCTACCTGCCGAAGCTCGAAGGCCACCTGGAAGCGCGCCTGTGGAACGACGTGTTCGTCATGGCGCAGGATGTGCTCGGCATTCCGCGCGGCACGATTCGCGCAACCGTGCTGATCGAGACCATCCTCGGCGCGTTCGAGATGGACGAGATCCTGTATGAGCTGCGCGAGCATTCCGCAGGGCTTAACGCGGGCCGCTGGGACTACATATTCAGCTGCATCAAGAAGTTCCGCGTCAATCGCGATTTCTGCCTGGCCGATCGTGCGCTGATCACGATGACTACGCATTTCATGCGCAGCTACGCTGAATTGCTGGTCAAGACCTGCCATCGCCGCAACGTGCATGCGATGGGCGGCATGGCCGCGCAGATTCCGGTGAAGAACGACGAGGCGGCGAACGCCGCCGCGTTTTCCAAGGTGCAAGCCGACAAGGAGCGCGAAGCGCGGCAGGGCCACGATGGCACGTGGGTCGCGCATCCGGCGCTGGTGGCGGTTGCCAAGGAGGCGTTCGATCGCCTGATGCCCGCGCAGAACCAGATTTCGAGCGCGCGGCGCGACGATGTGCATGTCAACGCCGCCGACCTGTTGCGCTTCGAGCCAGAAGGCCCGATCACCGAGCACGGCGTCCGGCTCAACGTCGGCGTCGCCATTCTCTACATCGGTGCGTGGCTGGCCGGCCAGGGCGCGGTACCGATCCACAACTTGATGGAAGATGCGGCGACGGCCGAGATTTCGCGCTCCCAGCTGTGGCAATGGATCCGCTCGCCAAAGGGCGTTCTGGACGACGGCCGCAAGATCACACGCGAAATGGTGGCCGCGATGATAGACGAAGAATTGCAGAAAATCCGCTCGATGCAGGGCGCCGATTTCGGCAAGGGTCGCTATGCCGAGGCCGCGACGCTGGTGGCCGAAATCGTCGATGACGATCGCTTCGTCGACTTCCTTACGCTTCCCGCTTATGCCCGGATCGACTGAACGGCGTCGATAGCCCGTTGTCTGTCTCATAGGCGACGGTTATCAGGCGTATTTAACGGATCGATTGGACGCTGCCGGCGCTCGCGCGTAGCATCGATAACGGGACGGTGGACAGGCCACGCCTGTAGTGGCCGTCAGCGTAAGGCGCTAAACAGGCCCGCGCATGTGGCGTGCGGCCGATTGACCGAGGAGTACGCACAATGAAGGCGTTGAAGGGCACAAAGACGCATGACAACCTGAAGGCCGCGTTTGCCGGCGAATCGCAGGCAAACCGCCGCTACCTGTACTTTGCGAGCAAGGCCGACGTCGAGGGACAAAACGATGTTGCCGCGCTGTTTCGCTCGACTGCGGAAGGCGAGACCGGACACGCGCATGGTCATCTCGACTACCTGGCGCAAGTCGGCGATCCCGCGACCGATCTGCCAATCGGCTCCTCGCGGCTGAACCTGAAGGCCGCGGTGGCTGGCGAAACGCACGAATACACCGACATGTATCCGGGCATGGCCAAGTCCGCGCGCGACGAGCAGTTCGAGGAAATCGCCGACTGGTTCGAGACGCTGGCAAAGGCCGAACGTTCGCATGCCAACCGCTTCCAGAAGGCGTTGGACGCGCTGGCCGATTGATCCAGGTGTGGCTACCGGGTCGCCGTCTCCGCGCGCATCGCGGTGACGGCGGTACACCGCGTGTATGCGCATCTGAGGATCGTTGTGTCCAGGCGCCAGGGCCATTGCGCGGCGCGGACCATCGCAGCCAACGGCCGCAACTGATGCGGGCACTCTCGCCCCCATATTCCGATTCGGGTTTCCGACGATGACCCGCGAAGGCAATCTCGAAGCGCCCACCCGCCATCCGCTCGACTGGCGCAATCCGGACTTCTACGCGCAGGCATCATTCGACACCGAGGCCGCGCGCATCTTCGACATCTGTCACGGCTGCCGGCGCTGCGTCAGTCTTTGCGGCGCATTTCCCACCCTGTTCGACCTGGTCGACGCGACCAGCAGCGGCGAAGTCGACCAGGTGGAGCGCAAGGACTTCGCAAAGGTCGTCGACCAATGCTACCTGTGCGACGTTTGCTACATGACGAAGTGTCCGTACGTCCCGCCGCACCCGTGGAACGTCGACTTCCCGCACCTGATGTTGCGCGGCAAGGCCATCCGCCACGCCGATGGAGACGTCAGCGTGCGCGACCGCGTGCTGTCGGCGACCGACCGCGTCGGCACGCTGGCCTCGATTCCGGTCGTCGCGCAAACCGTCAACTGGGCCAATCGCACGCCTGCGGTACGCGCGGTGATGGACAAGACGCTGGGCATCGCTGCGGCGACCGAAC
>JBDTJK010000021.1:0-5026 GCA_039935875.1 Casimicrobiaceae bacterium | reverse complement strand
CGCCCTTGCCAAGCAGCGTGTCGATCTTCGACAAGTCGAGGTGCGCGGGACACAGCATCACGCCGCTTTGCGTGATCCTGGCGATCTCGTCGAGCGGACGCTGGCGCACCAGGAAGCTGTACATCGTATCGTCGGCCAGGCGCGGCTGCAGGCCGAGGATGTGCGAAAGATGCGCCTGCGGATCGAGGTCGATGCCGAGCGGCCGCGACCCACGCTGCGCGATCGCCGCCAGCAGGTTGAGCGCGGTGGTCGTCTTGCCGACGCCACCCTTCTGATTGAAAACCGCGATGATCGGCACGCTGCAACGTTTGGCGTTCGGAAGGCCCGAGGTTACACCAGCGACTCATGGCTCCTGCGGAATCCGGAAGCGAGGCCGCGGCTACCCGCACCCCAAAAAAATGCCCCGGCGATTCCCGCTATCATTGCGATCCCGCCACACACGGCGCATCCCGGACTTTCGCAACCGTCGTGTCGAATTCTCCACTCCAGTTCGTGATCCTCGCTGCCGGACAGGGCAAGCGGATGCGCTCGGCGCTGCCGAAAATGCTGCATCCGCTCGCCGGCATTCCACTCGTCGAGCACGTGATCGGCGCAGCACGTGCGAGCGCGCCGACAGCGATCGCGCTGGTGATCGGCCACGGCGCGGAACAGGTTCGCGCGACCCTTGCGCACCAACCGCTGACGTTCGTGCTGCAGGACCCGCCGCGCGGCACTGGCGATGCGGTGCGCGCAGCGCTCGACAGGTTGCCGCACGACGGCGTCACCGTCGTCGCCAACGGTGACTGCCCGCTGATCGGCGCGGCAACTTTCAACGCGCTCGCCGCCGAGGCCGCACATGGCCGGCTTGCGTTGCTGACTGCGCGTGTCGCCGACCCACGCGGCCTCGGCCGCGTGACGCGCAGCGAGGACGGCCGCGTGCGCGCGATCGTCGAGGACCGCGACGCAAGCGCCGCCGAGCGCGCCATCGACGAGATCTACACCGGTGCACTCGCAGCGCCCAGCGCACTGCTGGCGGCATGGGTGGCGAAACTCGAGCCGCACAACGCACAGGGCGAGTTCTACCTGACTGACATCGTGGCGATGGCGTTGGCCGACGGCGTGGCCGTGCGCGCGCTGCCTGCCGCCGATGCCGACGACGCGCTGGGTGTCAACGACCGCGCGCAGCTCGCAGGAGTCGAGCGCATCGTGCAGCGCAGGCGCGCGGCCGCATTGATGGGCGGTGGCACGACGATCGCCGATCCGGCGCGCATCGACGTGCGCGGTACGCTCACGGCCGCGCCGGACACGTCGATCGACGTCGGATGCGTGTTCGAAGGCAACGTATCGCTGGCGGCGGGCGTCCACGTCGGGCCCTATTGCGTGCTGCGCAACACACAGGTGGACGCGGGCACGCGCATCGAGGCGTTTTCGCATCTCGACGGTGCGACGATCGGCGCGGGTGCACGGATCGGGCCGTATGCGCGGCTGCGGCCGGGCGCGGTGCTGGCAGGCGACGTGCACATCGGCAATTTCGTCGAGGTCAAGGCGGCGACGATCGGCGCACGCAGCAAGGCGAATCACCTCGCGTACATTGGCGACGCCAGCGTCGGCACCGATGTCAATTTTGGCGCAGGCTCGATCACCGCCAACTACGACGGCGCGAACAAGCACCACACGCAGATCGGCGACAACGTGCACGTCGGGTCCAACTGCGTGCTGGTGGCGCCGATCGATATCGGACCTGGCGCGACGATCGGCGGCGGCAGCACCGTCACCAAGAGTGCGCCGGCAAACGAGCTCACGCTGGCGCGCACCAAGCAGGTGTCGCTGCCAGGCTGGAAGCGTGCACGCAAGGCGAAACCCGCATGACACCGCGCGCGACCCCCCGCGTGCGGCATCTTCATCACGAGGCTCGGTAACCATGTGCGGCATCGTCGGCGCGGCATCCACGCGCAATGTCGTTCCAATGCTGATCGACGGCATCCGCCGTCTGGAATATCGCGGCTACGATTCGACCGGCCTCGCGGTCCTCGGCGAAACTTCGCCCGTCGTGCTGCAGCGGCTCGTCAGCGTCGCGCGCGTCGCCGATCTCGCTGCGCAAGCCGACGCGCGGCATTTGACCGGCAGCACCGGCATTTCGCACACGCGCTGGGCGACGCATGGCGCGCCAACCGAGAGCAACGCACATCCGCACGTATCCGGCGGCGAGGTCGCCGTCGTGCATAACGGCATCATCGAGAACTACGAAGAGCTGCGCGACATGCTGAAGGCGCGCGGCTACATGTTCGCCACGCAGACCGACACCGAAGTCATCGCGCACCTGGTGCACGCGCATTGGCACGCAGCCGACGGCGGTGACCTGCTGCGTGCGGTGCAGGCTGCGTTGCTGCAATTCCGCGGCGCGTACGCGATCGCGGCGATCAGCACGCGCGAACCCGGACGCGTCGTCGGCGCGCGCCAGGGCAGTCCGCTGGTGGTCGGTATCGGCGCCGACGATCACTTCCTCGCGTCCGACGCGGCGGCACTGCTGCCGGTGACGCGCCGCATCGCATACCTGGAGGAAGGCGACGTCGCCGACGTGCAGCGCGAACGCTACGCCATCTATGACGCCTGCGGCCAACCGGTGGCGCGCGAAGTCATCACCGTTGAAGCGGGCGGCGCGGCCGTCGAGCTCGGTCCCTACCAGCACTTCATGCAGAAGGAGATCTTCGAACAGCCGCGTGCGGTATCGGACACGCTCGAAGCGGTCGGCGGAATTTCACCGCAACTGTTCGGCGCGGCGGCCGAGACGGCGTTGCTCGCGATCGACCGCGTGCTGATCCTCGCGTGCGGCACCAGTTACTTTTCAAGCCTGATCGCCAGGCAGTGGCTGGAGAGCGTGGCGCGCATTGCCTGCGATGTCGAGGTCGCCAGCGAATACCGCTATCGCGACAGCGTGCCCAATGCGCGCACGCTGGTCGTCGTCGTTTCGCAATCAGGCGAGACCGCCGACACGCTCGCCGCGCTGAAGCACGCCAAGGCGCTGGGTCATCCGCACACGCTGGCGATCTGCAACGTCGCCACCAGCGCGATGGTGCGCCAGACCGAGATGCTGTTCCTGACGCGCGCCGGCACCGAAGTGAGCGTCGCATCGACGAAGGCGTTCACCACGCAGCTCGTCGCGCTGTTCCTGTTGACACTCACGCTCGCCAAGCTACGCGGGCGACTCACTGCCGACGAGGAGGCGCGATGGTTGCACGCACTGCGCCACCTGCCGGCCGCCATGCAGGCGGCGCTGGCGCTCGAACCGCAGGTGATCGCATGGGCGCAGGCATTCGCGCGCAAGCAGCACGCGCTGTTCCTCGGTCGTGGATCACACTACCCGATCGCGCTCGAAGGTGCGCTGAAGCTGAAGGAAATCTCGTACATCCACGCCGAGGCGTATCCGGCCGGCGAGTTGAAGCACGGGCCGCTGGCACTGGTCGATGCGCAAATGCCGGTGGTTGCCATCGCCCCCAACGACGCGTTGCTCGAGAAACTCAAGTCGAACCTGCAGGAAGTGCGCGCACGCGGGGGCGAGCTGTATGTGGTCGCCGATCTCGACAGCCGCATCGCTGCCGAGGACCACGTGCATATGATCCGCCTCCCGGAACACGCGGGTTTGCTGTCCCCGATCGTGCATGTGATTCCGTTGCACCTGCTCGCGTATCACACCGCGGTGCTGCGGGGCACCGATGTCGACAAGCCACGCAACCTGGCGAAGAGCGTCACCGTGGAATGAATCTCGGAAGCGACCCGCCGATCTGTAGTTACGGTCAAGGTCCGTCGAGATACATCAATGTCCGTCCAGAAACGGACTGGTTGCCGGAAACCAGATTGTGTACGGCTTTAACCTGCGCACTCTTTGATGCCGGCACCAAAATAACCAAGCCGCTCTTGCCATATCCTCGAAAAACGTTTCGCGCAGTCCCAAAGTGAGCTCCAAGTTGTACTCCGCGACCGGTCGTCCCGCCATTGCAGATGGTGCTGGGGCGCATGCGTTTGAGGCTGGGATGGCCCCTGAACATCGAACCCGGCGCTCACTTGCTGCAGGCCATTCCTGCCGCCGCTTCCTTCTCGGGCAGCTTCACGTCGAAATCGAAAACCCACGTCGTCTTGCCCATTGCGCCCACGATCCTGCCGGTCAGCATGGAACCCGGCTTGATCTCACCCGTCATTTTTTCGACTTTGAAATCCTTGGGGGATTGAGCGACGCGCTGCAAGCCGGCAATCGGCGATCGGGCATGATTGGTGTTGACGTCGATCGACTTCACGGCTGCAGGCGAGGCCGTGGCCGCGCCCCCGCCCGGGCAGAACATGATCTGCACCAGCGTTCGCGGTTTGCCCCCCTTGTTCCCGTCGGCATAGGAGGAAAGTCGGAAACTGTCTGCCTCCGCCGGCGAGATGGCCTCTTCGGTGAACCAGATGGCGACGCTGTGCTGGTCGCCGTACAGCGAAACGACGCAATGGTTCGCCGTGAATTTTTCGCCTTCCATGAGTCCGGTGGCCGAACATTTATCCGGCCTTGACGCGGTGGCCGTGGCGGTCGCGACGACCTGCTCTTTCGCGGTGGCGCTGCCCCCGGGCGTCGGTTTGCCCAGTTGCCAGTCCGCGGCCAGCGTCTCGGCCTGGCGAAGTTTCGCTGGGGGAAGCTTTTTTGCCATGGCGTCGCGGAACGCGACGGAATCCGCATCGCCGCTGCGCGCGGCAATCGCGTAATTGGCGTAGGCGAGCACATCGTCGTTCGCGATGCCCACGCCTTTTTCGTAGTGCAAGCCCATCTTGAACTGCGCGTCGACCTGTCCCTGATCGGCCGCCTTGCGATACCACGCGACCGCCTGCGCAAGGTCCTGCTTCACGCCCCCGCCCTTGGCGTACATCAGGCCCAGGTCGTATTGCGCCGTGGGGTTGCCCTGGTTTGCCGCCTTTCGAAACCATGCTGCTGCTTGCGCGTCGTCCTGCTGTACGCCGCCGTGGCCCGATGCGTAGATCGCGCCGAGTTCGGTCTGCGCAGAGGCGTTCTCCTGCG
>JBDTJK010000020.1:0-24953 GCA_039935875.1 Casimicrobiaceae bacterium | reverse complement strand
ATCACCGTCGCAAGCAGCGTGCCGCCCACTGCGATGACGAGGCTATGCCCGGTCGCCGTCCACGTCAGGCGACTGCCTAGCACCCGCCTGACCGCATCCAATGAGAACACGCCACTCGCAACGAACGCTTCAAGCAGCAATCGCGCAAGCGGCAACATCGACAGCAACGCGACGATGCCAACCAGCCCCCACAGCAGCACATAGTCCTCGGCCCTGCCGCGGACGCCGGTTGCGATTGCCATGGGGGATGTCGCGGCCGGCGTACGCCGAAGCGGTGGATCAGTTGCCGAACAGATCCGCGAAACGCTTGAGGTTGGCGCTGTTGGTCTGCACCAGCGCCGCCGTGTTGATCGGCATCAGGTGGATCTTCACGCCGACCGGATACCATGCGGGCATGCCGACGCTGGCACGCGCCGGGATGTAGCCCATCGACGCTGCCAGCTTCTGTCCGTCGTCGGAAAGAATGAAGTCGACGAACGCGCGTGCGGCGGCTGCGTTCTGCGTGGTCTTCAGGATCGCGACCGGCTCGGTGACGGCGGGCAGTCCTTCGGTCGGAAACACGAAGTCGACGGGCGAGCCTTTCGCCTTGGCGTTGAACGCCATGAAATCGACGAGCACACCGTACGCCTTCTCCCCGCTCGCAACCGCGGTCAGCACCGCGCCGTTGCCACGCACGGCCACCGCACCGTCCGCTTTCAGCTTCTCGAAATAGCTCCAGCCCAGGTCGGGGCGCGCAGTCATCGTGCCAAGCATGATCGCCGCAGCGCCCGAGTAGAGCGGGCTCGGCATCGCGATCTGGCCCTTGTATTCGGGTTTCGCCAGATCGGCCCAGGATGCGGGACGCGACTTCGCCGCAGTATTGACCACAATGCCGGTGGTGACCAGCTTGGAGCCGAAATACGTGCGATCGACGTCGTAGGTGGCGGGGTCGAGACCGTCGACCTTCGCTTCACGATATGCGAGCAGTCGCCCGTCCTTCTTCAGTGATTCCATCGTGGCCGCGTCCGCGATCAGCAGCACGTCGGCCTTCGGAACGCCGGCGGAGAACTCGGCTGCAAGCTTGCCCATCACCTCGGTCGTGCCGGAACGGAATACGTCGACTTCGACGCCAGGCTGTACGCGCTTGAATGCGGCAACCGTCTGCGCGGCATCGCGCTCAGGTTGCGACGTGTACAGGACGAGCTTGCCGCTCGGCGCCTGCGCCAGTGCGGCTCCGGTGGCCACCAGCGCGCACAGCGCGGCGACTGCAATGTTGCGACATTGAGCAATGTTCATGGTCTTCCCCGCGTCAGGGTGGCAGTGCGCACGCCAGAGTTGCGCTGGCGCACGCACCGGGTTGCATGGTGAGGTTCGATCGACTCCGGTATCCGCCAACGCGGCCTGCGGCCGGCATGCGGATACCTGGCTCAAATCATATCAGTCCGTCGTTGCCTGTTCGCCTTGCAAGTCCCGCGGCGCTTCGATCGCCGCGCGCAACTCCGCCATGAAGCGTGCGGCGGTCACGCCATCGACCACGCGATGGTCGGACGACAGCGTCAGCGTGGCCAGCGTGCGGATGACGATCGCACCGTTGCGGACGACCGCGGCTTCGGCGGCGCGCCCGATCGCAAGGATCGCGCTTTCCGGCGGATTGATGATGGCAGTGAACGTGTCGACACCGTACATGCCGAGGTTGCTCAGCGTGAACGTGCCACCGCGCAGATCGGCCGGCGTGATGCTGCGCGCGCCAACGGCGGTGCGCAGCCGCGCGAAGTCCTGCGTCAGGGCGGCCAGCGGTCGGGCCTGCGCATCGCGCAGCACCGGCACCAGCAGTTCGCCATCGCGTTCGACGGCGATACCGATGTGCGCCGCGGCGTGCAGCCGCACACCATCGCCTTCGATGCTGGCGTTGATCAGCGGGTGCTCCTGCAACACACGCGCGACAATGAAGGCCAGTACGACGGTGATGCCGGGCTTGAGCGTCGGCGGCAGTTCGCGAATCGCACGCTGCAGCGCCGTCATGTCGACCTGCATCGACAGGTAGAAGTGCGGCGCGTTGCGCGCGCTGTCGCCAAGGCGCTCGATCAGCACGCGTCGCGTCGCGCTGAACGGTTGCAGCGTGCCGGCGGGGGCGTCGAAATGCGCCTGCGTTGCGGACGCCGCAGCAGCGGCGGCCGGGGCCGCTGCCGGACTGGCCGCTGCGCTGCCGACGCCCTCGGGGTGGATCCAGGCGATGACGGTGCCGACGGGAATCTGCTCGCCGGTGATCGCCGCCAGTTCGCGGATGACGCCGTCGGCGGGAGCCTCGACTTCCATCATCGACTTGTCGGTCTCCATTTCGAACAGCACGTCCCCCTGGCTCACGCTGTCGCCTTCAGCGACCTTCCATGCCGCGATGACACCGGACGTCATGTCCATGTCCACCTTCGGCAGCACCACTTCGATCGCAGCCATCAGTTCCGGTCTCCGCGAACCAGCGCACGCGCGGCGGCGACGATGCCGTCTTCCTGCGGCACGCACGCTTTTTCGAGCACCGGGTTGTACGGAATGGGCGAATCGGCGCCACCGAGACGCACGATCGGCGCCAGCAGCGTGCGCACGACGTCGTCTTCGGCCACGCGTGCCGCAATTTCGGCGCCGATGCCCATCGTCTTCACGCCCTCGTAGACGATCAGCAGCCGGCGCGTCTTGCGTACGCTGTCGATGATCGCAGGCGTGTCGATCGGCCGCAGCGAGCGCAGGTCGATGACTTCGGCGTCGATGCCTTCCTGGGCGAGCCGCGTCGCCGCGGAAGCTGCGCGCAACGCCATGATGGAGGCAGCGACGATCGTCACATCGCGGCCTTCGCGGCGCACCACCGCCTTGCCGATCGGAACGCGGTACGCAGCCGCCGGCACCAGGCCCTTGGTCTTGTACAACAGCTTGTGCTCGAAGATCAGCACCGGATTGGGGTCGTCGATCGCCGCCAGCAGCAGGCCCTTCGCGTCGTAAGGCGTCGATGGTTGCACGACCTTCAGTCCTGGCACGTGCGCGAACCACGCTTCGAGGCTTTGGCTGTGCTGGGCGGCGGCGCCAGTGCCCGAGCCACCCGGCAGGCGCACAACCATCGGCACACTCGCCCTGCCACCAAACATGAAGCGAATCTTCGCAGCCTGGTTGACGATCTGTTCCATCGCCAGCGTGACGAAATCGGAGAACTGGATCTCGAGCACCGGGCGCATGCCGGTCAGCGCGGCGCCGACGGCGACGCCGGCGAGGCCGAGCTCGCTGATCGGCGTATCGATCACGCGCGCTGCACCGAAGCGCTGCAGCAGGTCGCCGGAGACGCCGAACGCACCACCGTAGACGCCCACGTCCTCGCCGAACAGGAACACGCGCGGATCGGCTTGCATCGCCTGTCCCAGTCCCTGGCGAATCGCCTCGGCGTAGGAGATCTCGCGGCTCCCGGCTTCGACCACAGTGGCTGCATCAGTCGGCATATACGTCCCGCGTCAATTGCGCAGGATCGGGGTCCGGGCTCGCCTTGGCGAACTCAAGCGCTTCCTCGATCTGCCGCTGCGCGGCTTGCTCGAGCGTCGCGAGATCGCCGGCCGCAAAGCGGCCCGACTCGACCAGTTCGGATTCGAGCCGGCGGATCGGATCGCGCTTGCGCCACGATTCGATCTCCTCTTTGGTGCGATACAGATTGCGATCGCTCTTCGAGTGACCGCGCAGGCGATAGGTCTTGCACTCGACCAGCGACGGCCCGCCACCTGCGCGCGCGCGCGCAACGGCCGCAGCCGACGCGGCGGTCACCGCGGGCAGGTCGTTGCCGTCGACCACAACCCCGGGCATTGCATAGGCGCTCGCGCGGTCGGCGACATTGGGCACCGCCATCGCCAGCGCGATGTCCATCGACATTCCGTATTTGTTGTTCTCGCACAGGAACACCACCGGCAGCTTCCAGATCGAGGCCATGTTGAGCGCCTCGTGGAATGCGCCTTCGTTGGCAGCGCCGTCGCCGAAGAACACCATGCACACGCGATCCTGTTGCTGCGACTTGATGCTGAGTCCGACGCCCACCGCAATCGGCAATCCGCCAGCGACGATGCCATTGGCGCCGAGGTTGCCCCCTTCGATATCGGCGATGTGCATCGAGCCGCCGCGTCCGTGGCAATAGCCGTTTTCCTTGCCGAAGAATTCGGCCAGCATCAGTGCGGGGTCGGCGCCCTTTGCAAGGCAATGTCCGTGACCGCGATGCGTCGACAGGATGTAGTCGTCGCGGCGCAGCGGCAGGATCGCGCCCACCGCACTCGCTTCCTGTCCGATCGACAGGTGCATCGTGCCGTGGATCAGCCCGCGCATGTAGCTTGCCTCTGCGGTCTCCTCGAACTTGCGGATCAGGTGCATTTTCGTCAGTGCCGCGCGCAGCGTCGCGTCATCGAGCGCAGCGAGCTCGGCGCGCGCCGCGACGGGTTCGTGGCGGGCCGGTGCGGCGGAGGTGTGCGTGTTCATCGGTTGTTCGCGCTCACGCCGCCACGGCCGCGCGCACCCATTCGTCCTGCGCGCGACGCACCTGGACGATTCGCAGCTGTGCGTCCGGCGTGCAATTCGCGTAGGTCAGGTAGTCGTCCTTGGCGATCTTGCGCGTGACTTTCGCGCCCTGGGCCAAGCCGAGCGGCAATGCATCGAATGCCGTCGCATCGCTGCGCGACAGTGCGAATCCGCGATAGCAATACTCGCCGATCGAATCCAGCGTCTCGCCGGGATTGAGAGCGCGCTTGGCGCGCGCACCGACCTCGGCGGATGGCGTGGACAGCGGGCGCATGTGGCTCTGGCCGTAGAGCACCGCGGCGGCCGCGGA
Source organism: Casimicrobiaceae bacterium (assembly GCA_039935875.1). Taxonomy (GTDB): domain Bacteria; phylum Pseudomonadota; class Gammaproteobacteria; order Burkholderiales; family Casimicrobiaceae; genus VBCG01. Next base: position 20,131 of record JBDTJK010000020.1, on the reverse strand, counting down.
CAACGGCACTTCGAGACTTGTCAGGTGGTACGGACGATAGAACGTGTAGTAAGGACCTGCGCCGAGCTGCAGGTCGTGCATGCGCTCGCGCAGCCGCGGATGACGCATTTCGGCCACGACGAACACGCCGGGCGCGACGCCGCGCGCGACGCTGAAATCGACGACGCCCTTGCGCCCCAGCAGCCCGCCCTCGCTGCGCGGACAGAACACCTTGTGCAGCGTGTCGAGGCTTGCCGACGGCCCGTGCATGCCGGGAATGTCGGGCGTGAGTCCGGTCGCGTTGGCGAGCGCGACCATCTCGACCATCGTCTTCGAGCCGTCGACGAACTCGACCAGCATCCGCGGATTCATGTTGCGGCGCTTTGCCTCGTCGACATACGCATCGGGCGTGGCATCGGTGCGGAACGCATTGTTCTTGCCCTTGCCTGCGGCGACGATCGGATAGCCCAGGCCGCGCACGAAATTGACGAGTTCCATCGTCGAGCTGGGTTCGTCACCCGCGCCCAAGGTGTAGACGACTCCTGCTTCCTGCGCCTTGGCCGACAGGTACGCACCGATGGTGACGTCGGCCTCGACATTCATCATCACGATGTGCTTGCCGGCGGCGATCGTCGCCAGCGCCACCTCGGCGCCGACATTCGGATTGCCGGTGGCGTCGATGATGACGTCGACACCTTCGGCGTTGCAGACATCGTGGTAGGACTTGCAGACGGCGAGGCCGTCGCGCGCCAGTACGCGGGCGACGCCACTCGCGTCGTCGGTCATTTCCGGCTTGTGTCGCTCGCTTGCGGCGATCTTGCACGCGGCGAACACATTCTCCGGAATTGCATCGGCGGCGGCAACGACCTCGATGCCCGACATCAGGCTGGTCTGCACGATGATGTCGGTGCCCATCTGGCCTGCCCCGATGAGGCCGACGCGGATGGGTCGCCGCTGCCGGTGACGCCGATCGAGACCTTCGGCGATGGAGCCGCCGGTGCTGCCCGGGGAATTGGATGCCATGAATCCTCCTGCCGCCCGCGATCGCGTGGGATATTGCGCACAGGGGCCCGCGGGATCCCACGGCGTGCCCCACAGGGGCGCGAACATTTGTAATAATCGTCGAACATATCTCCGGCGAGGGCTGGAGTCAAGTGACACACGCGAGAGGTCACGACGCCCGGGCTACGGCCGTTTGACACTTGCGCGAGTGCAGTGACATTCTCGGTCGCCACCCGCATTTTCAAAGAGGTACGATGCCAGCCGCTCCACGCAGAGCACGCAACGAAACGCGCAACGGGCAGGACATGGCGGTGCGCGCCGCTTGGCTCTATTACATCGAAGGCCTCACACAGGAGGCGATCGCCGCTACGATGGAGCTGAGTCGCGCCAAGGTGATCCGGCTGCTCGCGTCGGCACGCGAGCAGGGCGTGGTGCGCACGCATATCGATGCCAAGGGAAGCGAGCAGCTGGCGCTCGAGCGTGAACTGGTCGCAGCGTTCGGACTCGACGAGGCTGTGGTCGCGCCGGCGCCTGGCGCAGATGCGGCGGTCGCCACGGTCGTCGGCCACGCGGCCGGCAGTTACCTGGCCCAGCAGGTGTGCGACGGCATGTCGCTCGGTGTCGGATGGGGCGAGACATTGAGCATGAGCCTCAAGTCTCTCATCGCGGGGCCGTTCTCACACTTTTCCGTCGTATCGCTGCTCGGCGGCATGACGCATTCGCGGGCGGTCAATCCGTCGGCGGTTGCGCGACGCATCGCCGATGCGTTCGGTGCCGAATGCTTCCAGCTGACGGCGCCGGTGTTCGTCGCCAGCGAGGCCACGCGCAGCGCATTGTGGGCCGAGCCGACACTCGACGACCTGTTGCGGCGCGCACGCAAGGTGGACGTGGCGGTGGTCAGCGTCGGCGACGTCAGCAGGAGTTCGACGTTGTTTCGCGAAGGATTGCTGCCACGCTCCGAACTTGTGAGCCTCGTCGCGGCAGGCGCCGTCGGCGAAGTCCTGTGCCACTTCCTGGATGCGCATGGCAACGTCGTTGATCACCCGGTCAGTCGCCGCGTCATCGCGATCGGGCTGGACGATCTGCGCCGGGTGCCGCGTGTGGTCATCGCAGCCGGCGGCCGGCGCAAGGTAACGGCGATCAGGGCTGCGTTGAAGGCGACTGGCGCGAGCGTACTGGTGACCGACGAATCGGCAGCGCGCGGACTGCTGCGCGGCTGACACCGCAACTGCCTGCGCAGACCGGTGGCGGTCGCGCCGGTCGGCACAAGCGGCACGCGCACTGGAATCGCGTGTAGCGCGGCGTGCAGTTGCCACGTGGTCGGATTGACATTAGTTGCATAGGCAACTACTCTGATTGTGCCCACCGCCACAGGGCAATTTGCGTTGATGCACCGTCGATACGCATCGTCGGTGACCAGCCACTGCGCGCAATCGACGCGCACGTCCACGGGTCTCGACGCCGCGCAGCGAGGCTGGCCGCGTGTTTTCCAATGCATCCAGGGAGTTGAAATGACCACGTCCACACGCAGCTTGCTGCGCAGCAAAGTCGAGCAGAAGCGAGGGCTGATCGTCGCCGGCGCGTTCAATGCAATGAGCGCCCGGGTGATCGCCGACCAGGGATTCGAGGCGGTGTACCTGAGCGGCGCGGGATTGACCAACATGTACTACGGATTGCCCGATCTCGCGTTCATGGGGCTCCGCGATGTCGCCGAACACGCTGCGCGCATCCGCGACGTGGTCGACATACCATTGATCGTCGACATCGACACCGGCTTCGGCAACGCGCTGAATGTGAGGCACACGGTGCGCACGCTCGAGCGCGCCGGCGCGGATGCCGTGCAGATCGAGGATCAGCTGTTTCCCAAGCGCTGCGGCCATTTTTCCGGCAAGAGCGTCGCTCCCGCGGAGGAAATGCTGGCAAAGATCGCGGCCGCCGCCGACGCGCGTACCGATCCCGACTTCCTGATCATCGCGCGTACCGATTCGCGCGCGGTGCACGGTTTCGAGCATGCGATCGAGCGGGCGCAGCGCTTTGCCGAGGCGGGCGCCGACATACTGTTCGTCGAGGCGCTGGAAAGCGTCGATGAGGTGCGACGCGCGCCGCTGCTGTTCAAACAGCCGCTGCTGGTCAACATCGTCATCGGCGGGAAGACGCCGACGCTCGGCGCCGACGATCTCGCGTCCCTGGGCTACGGCATCATCCTCTACGCCAATGCGGCATTGCAGGGCGCGGTTGCAGGCATGCAGCGCGCGCTGGGCACGCTGAAGGCGCAAGGGCGGCTGGATGAAGATCCCGCCATCGTTGCGCCGTTTGCCGAACGCCAGCGACTGGTCGACAAGCCGCTGTACGACGCGCTGGAGCAGAAATACGCGTCGTGATCGTCGATTCAGGCCCCGCGCACGTTCGACTTGCGGCGGATGCCGTGACGCAGCGATCGCCAGCGCCGCGGCGTCACGCGGATGAATTTCTGTGCTCGGCGAACAGCGCGTTGAGTTCCTTGCCCGCGGCGGCGTGCTTGAGCTCGTCGAAGCTGCCTTGTTTGGCGATCAGCCGGGTGGCGCGCATGAATCCTCCCCACGCGGCGCGTGCCAGTGCACCGCCCAGGCTGATTCGCCGCACGCCAAGCTCGGCGATTTCGGGAACCGTCATGTCTATGGCGCCAACCAGCAGCAGGTTGAACGGCTTCGGCGCAACGGCCTTCACCACCGCCGTGATTTGCTCCCGCGTATGCACTCCCGGGGCATACAGGCAATCCGCGCCGGCATGCGCATAGGCCTTGAGCCTCGCGATGGTCTCGTCCAGATCCGGACGACCGACCAGGAAACACTCGGCGCGTCCCACCAGCAGCGTATCGCCTCCTGACTGGTCGATTGCCTTGCGCGCAGCGCGCATCCTGTCGACGGCAACCTCGACCGGATAGAGCGGCGCGCTTGCCGAGCCGGTCGAATCCTCGATCGACAAACCGGCGACGCCCGATTCGATCGCGAGCCGCACGCTTTCGCCGACACCGGCTGCATCGTGCGCGAAGCCGCTTTCGAAGTCGGCGTTCACCGGCAGGTCGGTGGCCGCCACGATCTGATGAAGATGCGCGAGCGCCATGTCGCGCGATATGCCGTTGTCAGGCCGGCCCTGCGACCACGCGAAGCCGGAACTCGTCGTGGCGAGCGCCTTGAATCCCATGCTTTGCAGGTACCAGGTGCTCCCGATGTCCCAAGGATTGGGAATGACGAAGCAGCCGTCCTCGTGCAGTCGATGGAACGACTGCCGCTTGTCGTGCGTGCCGGGGTGCGTTCGTGGCATTGCCAGGCTCCTTTCGTGATTGCACATTTTCCGCCTCCACGCTGCGTGCGGCAACCGTCCTCGTTGTGCCATTTCAATGATTGAACTAACATACGATACAATAGCAATTGTTATTATATCGGGGCGGTGCGAGTTCCCGCTGTCGAACGACGCGCCCGGACGGTGATCGTGGATCGAATGCGCAACTTCGGATTCCTGTTGAAGGATGTCACTCGCAGGTACGTGCTGCGTTTCGAGCAGCGCGCGCGCGAAATATCGCTGACGCTGCCGCAATGCAAGGCATTGGTCCGCCTCGAGGAAAACGAAGGCGTCAACCAGGCGCAGCTCGCCGCGCTGGCCGACGTGGAGCCGATGACGATGGTGCGCATCCTCGATCGCATGCAATCCGACGGATTGCTCGAGCGCCGCCCGGATCCCGCCGATCGGCGCGCGCGGCTTTTGTACCTGACGCCGAAGGCGCGTCCGTTTCTGGACGAGATCTGGCGGCTCTCTGCATTGACCCGTGCCGAGACGTTTGCCGGAATCAGCCGCCAGGAGCGTGAGGCCTTCATGGGCATCCTGCAGCGCATGCAGGCGAATCTGTGCACATTTGACTCGCATGCGGCCGGCGACGGCGGCGCACTTGCACCACCCATTGCGGCGAATGCCGCTGCCGCGAGTGGCCGGCAGCGCAGAACACCCACGAGACGACGATGATGAATGCCACCGAAGGCGACGAGGCGAAAACGGACGCGTCGCCGGTTGTCGTTGCGGCCCGGCGCAACTGGCGGCAGCGACTGCGAATCCCGCTGATGATCGCCGGACCGCTGGTGATCGCGCTGGGGCTCGCGTATTTCTACTTGAGCGGCGGTCGCTACGAATCGACCGACGACGCGTACGTGCAGACAGCCCGTGTGGATATCAGCGCCAACGTCGCCGGGCGCGTGGCGGCACTCGACGTGCATGACAACCAGCCGGTACACAAGGGCGACGTGCTGTTCCGCCTCGACGACGCGCCGTTTCGCATCGCGGTGGACGAAGCCGCGGCGCATCTCGCGGGTGCGCGACTGCAGGTCGAATCGTTGAAGGCGAACTACCGCCAGCGGCAGGCCGAACTCGTCGCTGCGCAGGACACGCTGGCATTCCAGCAGAACGAATTTGGACGCCAGCAGCGCCTGCTGGCGTCGGGGATCGCCTCGCAGGTGCAACTCGACCGCGCGAAGCACGCAGAGGACGACGCGCGTGCGCAGGTCGCTGGCGCGCAGCAGCAGATAGCTGCGGTAGCCGCCAGCCTTGGCGGCAGCCCGGGGATCGCGGCGGACCGCCATCCCGCGGTGCAGCAGGCGCAGGCACTGCTCGACCGCGCCAAGCTCAACCTGTCGTACACCGTGGTGGCAGCGCCAAGCGACGGCGTCGTCACACGCGTCGAGCAGCTGCAGGTCGGCAGCTACATCGCCGCGTCGGCGCCGGTGTTCGCACTGGTGTCCACCGGCGATGTGTGGATCGAGGCCAATTTCAAGGAAGACCAGCTGGCGCACATGCGCGTCGGGCAGCAGGCGAGCGTCGAGGTCGACAGTTATCCCGGACAGACTTTCGAAGGCCGGGTTGCCAGCGTGAGCCCCGGCACGGGATCGCAATTCTCGGTGTTGCCGGCGGAAAATGCGACCGGCAACTGGGTCAAGGTGGTGCAGCGCCTGCCGGTGCGCGTGGAACTCGCGCACGTCGATCCGGCATTTCCGCTGCATGGCGGGCTGAGTGCAAACGTCAGCGTCGACACGCACTACCAGCGCCACCTGTTCGGACAACCCGCGGCGAAACCGACCAGGACCACGTCTGTCACGCCGTGAACGCAACTGCCGCAGCGGACCATGGCGCGGCCGCGCCGCACCGGGTGTTCATCACGCTATCGGTAATGCTGGCGTCGATCATGCAGGCGCTCGACAATACCATCGCCAACGTCGCGCTGCCGCGCATCCAGGGCTCGTTGTCGGCCACGCAGGACCAGATGGCGTGGGTGCTGACTTCCTACATCATCGCAGCAGCGATCATGACGCCGCTATCGGGGTGGCTCGCGGGGCAGGTGGGCCGCAAGCGTGTCTTCCTGTTTTCGATCGTGGGCTTCACCGTGGCGTCGGCGTTGTGCGGCCTTGCGCAATCGTTGCCCGAGATCGTCGCCGCGCGGCTGTTGCAAGGACTGTGCGGCGCGGCGCTGATTCCGATGTCGCAAGCAGTGTTGCTCGACATCAATCCGCCGGAGCAGCATGCCAAGGCGATGGCGATCTGGGTGATGGCAGTCACGATCGGGCCGATCCTCGGCCCGGCGCTCGGCGGCTGGCTGACCGAGCACTACAACTGGCGCTGGGTGTTCTACATCAACGTGCCGTTCGGCATCCTGTCGTTCCTCGGCATCCTCACCTTCATGCCGGAGACGCAGATCCGCAAATCGCGCTTCGACTTCTTCGGCTTCGCCGCGTTGAGCATCGCCATCGGCACGTTCCAGCTGATGCTCGATCGTGGACAGCTGAAGGACTGGTTCAATTCGACGGAGATCTGGGTCGAGGCGATCATCGCCGGCACCGCGCTGTACCTGTTCGTCGTGCACATGCTGACGACGACGAAACCGGCATTTGTCAGCCCCGCGCTGTTCCGCGACCGCAACTTCCTCACCGGCAACCTGTTCATCTTCATCGTCGGCGTGGTGCTGTTCGCGACGCTCGCGCTGCTGCCGTCCTTGCTGCAGGACCTGATGAATTATCCGGTCGTGCTGACCGGGCTGGTCACCGCGCCGCGCGGCATCGGCACGTTGATGGCGATGGTCATCGTCAGCCGGGTGATGGGAAAGATGGACACCCGCTACATCATTGCCGCCGGATTCGCACTGACTGCGATCTCGCTGTGGCAGATGACGGGCTTCTACCTGCAAATGGACGTGGTGCCGGTCATCTGGTCGGGACTGGCGCAGGGGCTCGGTACCGGGTTCGTCTACGTGCCGCTGGCCGCGATCACGTTCGCCACGTTGTCGCCCGCCTATCGCAACGAAGGCACGGCGCTGTTCAGCCTGATTCGCAATCTGGGCAGCAGCGTCGGCATTTCGGTGGTCGAGACGTTGTTGACGCGCGGCACGCAGACGATGCATGCCCGCCTTGCCGAGCAGGTCACGCCGTACGGCGATGCATTGCGCGGACACGCGCCGACTGCGCAGAACCTGGCGATGCTCAATCACGGCGTCAGCCAGCAGGCGGCGATGATCGCCTACAACAATGACTTCAAGCTGATGATGATATTGACACTGTGCGCGGTGCCGCTCGTCGTGCTGTTGCGCAACGGTCGCAAGCAGGCGACCGATGACATGGTGGTGATCGAATGAATGCAAGGACATGGCCGACGCTGCCGGCCATGCTCGTCATTGCCGCAGTGCTCTCCGGCTGTGCCGTGGGGCCGGACTTCCAGCGCCCCATTCCCCCGGCAGCCGATCGCTACGTTGCCGATCCGCTGCCGATCGAATCGCCGCGTGGCGAGTCCTCGCAGCACATTGTTGCCGGCGAACCATTGCGCGGCGAGTGGTGGCGTCAGTTCGGCTCGGGCGCGCTCGATCGTGTGGTTGATCGCGCGCTGGCGTCCAACCGCACGCTCGCCGCTGCCAGCGCCACGTTGGCACAAGCGCAGGAGCTCGCCGCTGCGCAGTCGGGGGCGCTATCGCCGCAAGTGGGCCTCAACGCCGGCGTCGGCCGCGAGAAATATGGCGCCGAGTTCCTCGGCACGTCGCCGAAGCCGCCGCCATTCAGCTACTTCGCCGTCGGGCCGACGATCAGCTATGCGCTCGACTACACCGGCGGCATTGCGCGCTCGGTCGAACAGCGCGTGGCGCTGGCTGATTTCCAGCGCCAGCAACTGCACGCGGCCTACCTCGCGGTCAGCGGCAATGCCGTGCTGCAGGCGCTGAAGATCGCGGCGCTGCGCGCACAGATCGCAACCGTTGATGCGATCCTCGACCAGGATCGCGAAAACCTGAAGCTGGTCAACGTCGCGTTCGCGGCGGGTTCAGTATCGCGCCTCGACATCGTCACCGCGCAGAGCCAGCTTGCGAGTGACGCGACGTCGCTACCTCCACTGCGCCGGGATCTCGGCGTGGCGCGCCATGCGCTTGCGCTGGTGATGGGCGACCCGCCTGCCGTCGCGGCACTGCCCGATTTCGATCTCGCGCAACTGACCTTGCCGGCCGAGCTTCCGCTGAGCCTGCCCTCGGAGCTCGCGCACCGGCGTCCCGATATCCTTGCCGCTGAGGCGCAGTTGCACGCCGCCACGGCTGCAGTCGGCGTCGCCAATGCCAATCGGTATCCACATATCAACCTCAGCGCCTCCAGTGGCCAGCAAGCGCCGGATCTCGGCCACCTGTTCGATCGCGCGAGCAATGTCTGGAGTCTTGCTGGCGCACTGGTCGCGCCGCTGCTCGACGGCGGCACGCTGCGCGCCGAACAGCGCGCCGCCGTGGCTGCGCTGCACGTCGCTGAAGCGAACTACGAGCAGACGGTACTTGCCGCCTTCGGGCAGGTCGCCGACACGCTGGATGGCATCGCACATGGCGCGGAAGAGCTGGCGGCCCAAGCGCGCGCGCAGGACGCGGCGCTCGCCAACGTCGACCTCACGCGCAAGAGCTACAACGAGGGCAACGTAGGCGTGCTGCAGGTACTTGACGCCGAGCGCCTGTACCAGCAGGCCCGGGTCGGATACGTGCGCGCGCAGGCACAGCGCTACATCGATACGGCGCAACTTTACCTGGCGTTGGGCGGCGGCATTGCAGACGACGCGCACTGAGCGCGGAGAGTGCTCGCGCGTACGGCTTGCCGGGATGACGAATCAAGCCCGCATCCAGGTGTTCTGCGTCTTGCCGTCATTTCCGCGAAAGCGGGAACCCAGTGGCGTTGGGCTGGTCAAGCGCCCGGCGCATCCTCGTTGCGTCATGCAGCGTCAGCGCGAGACGCCGCGCTAGCCATGGTGCGCGATCGTGCGCGGGCGGATGCATCGGCAGATGCTCGACGCCCGGTGGCGCGGGATTGTCGCCGGATGGGCGCAGCACGACACCGAGGTCGAGAGATTTCGACAGTTGCGCATGCGCGGCGGCCAGTGCAGTGGCGATTGGCGCGGATTTCACGTCGCCGTCCATTGACGCCAGCAACAGTCGCACCATCGACAGATGCGCCATCATGCGTTCGCCATGGTCCAGCAAGGTTGCGATCTGCCGCACCGGAAGGCGCACGCGCTCGGGTTCGACGCTGCTGCGTTGCAATGCATTGCCCAGCGAGGCCAGCGCATCGTAGGCCTTGCGGCGCGCAAGCCGCTCCTCCACCGCGTCGTCCGCTCGCGCCTTCAGCGCATATGCGGCGTACGTTCGCAGGTTGGCAAAGACTCGCTCGATGCCGTTGCGTGCACCATTGCGCTCCCATGATGGCAGCACATAACTGAAGATCCACGCGAGCATCGCGCCGAGCAGCGTGTCCGCCACGCGTTCGGCGATGGCGAATCCAGCACCCGGATTCACCAGGTGCGATTGCATCAACGCCATTATGCTGGCGGCAGTCGCGGTCAGCCAGTAGCGCTGCGTGGCAAACGCGTGTGCCGTCGCCAGCGCTGCCAGGAAAATGCCGCGCGCTGCATCGAGTGATGGCAGGTGCGACAGTGCAACCACCAGCAGGCATCCCAGCATCGTGCCGAGCACGCGCGCATTGCGCCGTGCAAGCGTATCGCCGAGCGTGCCGCGCAACACCACGGCGACGCTCAGTACCAGCCAATAGGGATGCGATCCCCATGGCAACGCCAGCGCGATGAAATAGGCGGCGCACAGCGCGAGCGACGTGCGAATCGCGTGACGCAGCACCAGCGAATCGGATTGCCAATGCGCACGCAGTGCCTGCAACGGCCAGCCTTCGGTGGACACGAAGCGCTGCAACTGGCTGGCGGTCAAGGGCAGCGATTCGGTCTCGCCATGCAGCAGGCGATGCACGCGGGCGACATCGTCCGTCATCCGCAGTTGACGGCTGACCAGTGCCGGCAGCAGACGGCGACGGGCATCATCGGCGGCCATGTCGACTGCGGCCATGCGTGAAGCGAAATCGGGGTGCCGCATTACCGCTGCCGTGGGGAGCACGCCATCGCGCAGCGCATCGGCCGCCGCGTCCATCCGTGCGCCGATCTCGCGCAGCGTATCCGCTACGTGGCCAACGAGCGACTGCGACACCGGGTCGTCGCCGAGCAGCTCGACATCCAGCGGGCTGGCCAGCAGCAGGTCACGCAAGTCGATCAGGCGCAGCAATATCGCGGTGTCGCGCTGCCAGTGGAGGCTGGTTGTCGCGGCGAACACGAGATCGCGCGCCGACTGCAGGCGATCGGCGAGCGTTGCCTCGCCGCGTACCCAGGCTCGCAGCGGCGCCGCGTCGCGGGCGTGGTGGCGATAGCTGTCGAGCACCAGCGCGCGCGAGCCAAACAGTCGCGCGGCGCCGCGCATCGCCTCGACCAGCGCCAGCGTGCGGTAGCGACGCTGGCAGGCAATGCTGGCGACGATGGCCCAGACGAGATACGCGATGCCGCCGCACGCATTCCATCCCGCCACACCCAGCACATGGCTGCTTGCCGGGACGGCCATCGAAAAGATCATCGACAGTATCGGCGAGAATGCGACGGCGCCCGCACGCGCGCCCCACGTCATCGTCATCATTGCGCAGAACGCGATCGCCGCCACGCCGAATCCGAGCAGGACCGGATGGGGCCTCGCGAGATCCACGATCAGCGCCGCGGCGAAGCTCAATCCCACGGCGACCGTAACCCGCTGCCACGTGCGCGACGTGTTGTTGGGGATGTCGGCGAGGCTTGCGCAGGTGGCGCCGCTGACCACCAGTTGCGCCGCACCGGCACCTACAACCAGCGTCGCCAGCAGCTGGATGAACCCTATGCCGATGGCGACGGCGATGCCATTGATGGCATATCCCGGCAGCAATCGCCAGGTCTTCAGTCGCGTCGCAACTCGCATGGCGGCCACGCGGCCCGGTCACGAGGAACGGCCAGCATAGCATCGGCGCAACGCGCTCATGCCTTCGCCGGCAGGCGGCCACTCGCGCATAAGCGCCTTTGCTCGTATCGTGTCGCTCGTTGTTCATTTCCGCGACCACACGTGCCCACCAAAGCCGCCGCCCTGCCTGCCAAGCTCAGCCCTCCCCGGCTGCAGCTCGCAGTATCGCGCGAGCGGCTGTTCGCATGGATCGACGCGCATCGCGGCGCAAGCGCCATCTGGATCGGCGGGCAGCCGGGCGCGGGCAAGACGATTCTCGCAGCGTCCTACCTCGCTCAACGGTCGCTGCGCGGCATCTGGTATCGGCTGGATGCCGACGACAACGACCTCGGTCGTTTCTTCGCGACCCTTGGACAGGCCGTCAACGCGATGGGAGCGCGCTGCAAACGACCGGTGTTCGATGCAGCGGACCTGGCGCAGCCTCACGCGTACGCGCGGCGCTGGTTCCGGGTGGTGTTCGCAGCACTGCCACGGCCACTGGTGCTCGTCATCGACAATCTCGAACAGGCCGCGCTCTCATCACTGCCGCAGGTTCTGGCGGCTGCGATCGACGAGGTGCCGGAGGGAGTCACGATGCTGCTGACGAGCCGCCGCGCACCGCCGCCCGAACTGTCGCGCGCCTCGGTATCGGGATTGCTCGTCACGTTGCCATCAGAGGACCTGGACTTCACTGCGGCCGAGGCGATCGCATTTGCGCACGCGATGGGCCTCGACGAATCCGCAGTCACCTCGGTGGCTCGCCGTGTGAACGGCTGGGCGGCCGGATTGCGGTTGTTGAGTCACTCGCACGACACCACAGCCGACGCAGCGGATCCGCCGCTGCTGTTCGATTATTTCGCGGCACTGCTGCACGATGGCCTCGACGCGAGCGGCCAGCGATTGCTGCAGGTAGGCGCACTGCTGCCGTGGATTCCCGCTGACCTTGCGGGCCGCATCGCCGGAGTCGATAACGCGGATGCGGAACTCGGTTACCTGTGCGCCAACAACCTGTTCACCGAGCGCGTTGCGGACGTGCGCGGTGTCTACCGCCTGCACCCGCTATTTCACGAATACCTTCGCGAACGCGCGCTGCGTGAGCTGGGTGGAGGCGAACGGCGGCGGATCCAGCGCGAAGCCGCGTGCGCATTCCTCGATCGCCGCCAGCCAGACGTCGCGATCGACCTGTTCCTCGATGCCGAGGACACCGTATCGGCCGTACGGTTGCTGCTCGCCGAGGCGGAAGGCAAACTTGCCGCCGGGCAACTGGATCAGTTCGCGGCGTGGATCGAGCGATTGCCGGCGGCCGTGCTCGACGAGGAACCCTACCTGCGCTACATGGTTGCGCGCCTGTGCCTGCTGCGCGAGGACGCCACCACGGCGCAGCACTACCGGCAGGCGGATGCGGTGTTCGCCGCGCGCGGGGATCTGTACGGGCGCCAGCTGTGCGCGGCCGGATTGCTCGAATGGGGATACAACACTGACAGCTTCACCGGGCACCGCCAGTGGGCCGCCGTATTGCGCAGCAGCCTGCCGGCTACCTCCGCTGTTCATAGCGAGGCGCATGCGCTGCGCCTGCTCAACGGGCGGTTGCTGGCATCCTTCTTCGGCGGCGACTTCGAGGTCGAAGCGGCAACGCTGATCGGCGACGTGCTGGACGTGCTGGCGCCCGGAGGTGCCGAAAACGAGAAGTTGTTTGCCGCGGTGACGTTGCTGGGATGCCTCGAGCGGCACAAGCGCTGGGACGAGGCGCAGCTGCTGGCCGGCAGAATGGAGGCGATGCTGAAATCACCGCGTGTCGGTCCGCGGATGCAGATCCTCGTGCAGCAGCAGATTGCCGTCGATCTGCACCGTCAGACGGGCGCGTATGGCGATGCACGCCGCCTTGCGCTTGCCTCACGGGCGCAAGCGCACGATCACGGGTTTGCTGCGCTCGAATTCGAGGCCGTCGCAATCCTGCTGTTCGTGGCGCTGTATACCGGCGATGGCGCGGAGGCCGCCCAGCTCGCGCGCGATCTCGCGCAAATCGTCGACCCCGGCAACGTCTACCACCAGCGTTTCGCACACCTGGTCCGCGGCTGGATCGCGCTGCAGGGCGGCAACCTGATCGCCGCGCACGAGCATGCGGACGCATTGCGCAAGGCCGTCGGGCGCAGCGACATGCCACCGCATTTTCGCGCAACCTGGCTGCAGCTTCCGGTGCAGCTTGCGTTCGCCGAAGGCCGCGAAGACCTGGCGCTGGCGGAACTGGCGTCGATGTGCGCCGATGCCGAACCCGGTTCGCGCGTGACGCTTGAAGTCAATCTGCTGTCGCTGCAGGCGTTGCACGCATTGCGCAGCGGCGACGAGATGGACGCAGCAGAGCGCCTTGGCCGCGCATGGTCGCTTGCCGCGGATGCGCGCTATTACCAGATGCTGGGGCCGCTGCGCGCCTCGCTTGCCGAACTGGCCGCCTTCGCGCTGCAGCACGCGATCGCCGGACCGTTCACGCGCGAGCTGATCGCGCGCCGCCAACTGCGTCCCAGTTCGCGCTTGAATCCGCACTGGCCGTGGCCGCTGCGTATCTTCACGCTGGGGCGCTTCGCCGTCCACGTGGACGGGCAGCCGCTGAAGTTCGAAGGCAAAGTGCCGAAGAAGCCGCTCGCGCTGCTGAAGGCATTGATCGCCTTCGGTTGCAGCGAAGTGCCTGAGCACAAGCTCACCGACGCACTTTGGCCGGATGACGAAGCCGATGCCGCTCACGCCGCATTCAACGTCGCGTTGCATCGGTTGCGCAAGCTGATTCCGGGTGGAGTCGATCGCCTGCGCCTGCAGGACGGGCGGCTGAGCCTGGATCCGGCGGCGTGCTGGACCGATTGCGAAGCTTTCGAGCAGCTGGTGTCCGACACGGCTGCGGGTCGCGGCGACGGCGTGCGCGAGACAGAGCCGTTGCGCCGCGCACTGGAGCTCTACCAGGGGCGATTCCTGGCCGAGGACACGAATGAGCCATGGAGCGTGTCGAAGCGCGAGCGCCTGCGCGGGAAATTCAACCGCGCCGTGATGTCGCGTGGCGCCGAGCTCAGCGCGGCGGGGCGGGATGCTGAAGCCATCGAATGCTACCGCCGTGGACTGGACACCGATGATCTGGCCGAGGAGTTCTACCAGGGGCTGATGCGCAGCGCGTTGCGGCTGCAGCGTCCAGCCGAAGGCATTGCCGCCTACCAGCGGCTGCAGCGGATGCTGTCGATGCTGCTCGGCATAGCCCCGTCTGCCGAAACCGAAGCGCTGCGGCGGCAGCTGACGCGCTGAATCCCCCGCTGGCAGGCTGGTCACCCGATCCGTTAGCGATCGGTAAGTCCCAATCGCCTAGATTGCCGGTTGGCGCGCCGGACGGCGCACGCCGCAAGCAGACCCGGGAGACCGACATGTTGAAATTCGCATTGCGATTGTTGCTCGCCGCATCGTGTGCCGTAGGCAGCGCGCCGCTGTACGCAGACGCGGCCAATGGCCATAACCTGTACCTCGGCTTTCCGAGTGCGCGCTTCGCGAGCGGGTCGCACCCGTGTTCGGCATGCCACGACTTCACCATTGCCGATCCAATCAAAAATGCTGCCGGCAAGCCGGCGGTGATAGATTCCGCGATCAATACCGAATTCGCGGCGTCGCGAGCGATGAAGCCGCTCTATGGCGCCAATGGAGAGAGCCCGCTGTCCGCGGACGACATACAAGACTTGGCCGACTACATCGCGGTCACCGTCAATGGAGGCGGCAACGCAACGCCAGCGTTCCAGCTGACGCCCGCCACGGGCGCGTTCGCTTCGCTGAATGTCGGCGCGCAATCGCCGGCGATCACGTTTACCGTCACCGCGAGCAACGCCGGCGGGACGCTGACCGCAGCCACCGTCAGCGATACGCAGAACTTCGCGATCACTGGAGGAACCTGCCTGCCTATGCCGCATGACCTCGCCAAGGACGCGAGTTGCACGCTGGCGATGGTGTTCACGCCGAAGGCGGCCGGTGCGCATTCGGCAACGCTCATGGTCAATGACAATGGTTCGCCGGCGACGCTGATGGCGACGGTGAACGGTGCCGGCGCCACGGCGGGTCCGGGCGCAAAAGTCGCCGTGGTGGAGTTCTACAACGCCAAGTTCCATCATTACTTCATCACGCCGAATACCACCGAAATCGCGCTGCTCGGCAAGCCGCCGTTCGAGGATTGGCAGCCGACAGGACTGTCCTTCAACGCCTATCCGCAGGCCAATCCGCCGGCGGGCACGGTGGGCATCTGCCGCTTCTTCAATGACCACTTCGTCGGCATCAGCACGCATTTCTATGCGCCGCACGGACTGGGTTGCGAGCAGACCATCACCGGCTTCCCTGATTGGACGCTCGAAGACCCGCAACTGTTCTACGCGACGCTGCCGAACGGTGCCGGTGCGTGCGCGGCCGGTTACGTGCCGGTATACCGTGTCTACAACAACGGCATGGGAGGCGCGCCCAACCACCGCTTCACGATCGATGCAGACGTGCGCCAGCAGATGATCGACCAGGGATACGTCGCCGAAGGCTACGGCATCGGCGTGGGATGGTGCGCGCCGCAATAGCAGAATCGGCAGCGAGCGTCTTGTCAGCTACCGGCGCGCGTTCGAGATGCGAGGCGGGCGGATCGGCAGCGATCCGCTCGCTGTCCGCGTGGAAACGGTCGGCTTGCGTCCGTGGCCGACATCGCGGCCGGCGGTGCATGCAATGAGCGAGCAGCGGGCAGGTGGTGCACGTCCCAGCCAGTCACCGCAGAGCTACGTCATTCGCATCTATCGCCGAGATGCGCGCCAGCCGGGGCGCGTCGCGGGCACGGTAGAGATCGTCGCCAGCGGCAGCGAATTCCCGTTTGGCAACCTGCGCGAACTGGAGCGCATCCTGGTTGGAGAGCTTCCCCAGGCGCAAATTCCTCCGCGCAAATGATCGCGCGCATGCGCTGCGTCAGACGCGGCGCTCGCCGTGATACAGGCGCACCGTATGGCGTGCCTCGACGAAAAATAGCCACCTTTCAGCGAACAGCCCGGCGATCATCGCGGCGCAGGCAAGCGCCGCCCAGACCGGTGAGCGTGGCGCGATCAGGATCCATAGCAACGGTAGCGAAAACAACCCGATGGCCATCATCCACAGTGCTGCAACTTGCCTGCCCGGTGTCGGCGTGACGCAGAATTCGCGCGTCAGGAAGGTGCCGCGCGAGTGTCCGACGTCCAGCAATCGCGCGGCAACCGTCGCCGGACCCGTGTTCGGTCGAACGCCATGCGCGACGCCCAGTGCGGATTCGAGCGTCACGCGACCGCAATCGCCGCCGAGATAAAGCCGGTGATTCCACTTGGACAATGCAGCTGCAACGATCAGCATGCCGGCAATGGCAGGCAGCTGCGCCAGCGGCGCATCGAAACTGCGCAACACGGCCATCACCACCACTGCGCCTGCGGCGTGCGCCAGCAGCAGGTAGGCGAGCGGTACGCGCCATGTATGCCACGCGCGGATCGGCTTCAGGCTGGCGTAGATCATCGCCGTGCAATAGACGACAGTCCACGCGAGCAGCAGCGACAGGCAGGCTACGACGTTGCGCAACAGGCCTTCGATGCCGGCCCAGCGCAGCGCGAGGTAAGCGAATGCAATCACGACGAACAGGATTGAGAACACGGCTTCGCGCGACAGCCACGACGTGCGAAAGCGCGTGGCCGAGCGCCACGCATTCTGCGGATTGGCGAGGTGCAGTGCAGACGCGCCGAGTCCCGCGATGACCAGCGCCAGCGCGAGTGTTGCCGCGACATTCCATGCATGCAGCGGTCCGACGTGTGCGGTGATCGCACCGTACAGGTCGTCGGCCGCGATCAGCGCGATCGCGCCAAGGCCCGTGCCCGACAGCACGGTGAACACGATGACGGAAAACGCTGCGTGCATCGAGTCGATTCAGCCGACGATCGCGGCACGCGCACGCGCGATAAGCCGCGCAAGCGACCCGGCAGGCGAAACCTCGGGCGATGCCGAGGCAACCGTCGGTGCCGCTCTTGGCGGCAGGTAGCGATTGACCGGCTTGTAACCGAGCTCGCCGAGGAGGCCGAATCCGTGGCGCTCGGCGGTGAGTTTGGATACCTTCGATTGCGGATCGTCGAAGTCGCCGAAATGGCGTGCGTGCGTGGGGCAGGCAAGCACGCAGGCGGGCTCGCGCTCCTCGACCGGCAACGCCGCATCGTAGATTCGGTCCACGCACAGCGTGCACTTCTTCATCGTTCCCGAGGCGGGATCGAGTTCGCGCGCGCCGTACGGGCATGCCCACGCGCACAGGTTGCAACCCATGCAGCGATCCTGGTCGACCAGCACGATGCCGTCGGCGCGCTTGTACGTAGCGCCGGTGGGGCAGACGCTGACGCAAGCCGCATCCTCGCAGTGCAGGCACGACATCGGAAAGTTGATCGTCTTGCAATCCGGATATTCGCCCACTTCGAAGTTACGCACGCGATTGAACCAGACGCCGGTCGGATCAGCGCCGTACGGCGAATCGTCGGTCAGCGGGCCACTGATCGCGGAAGCACCGTTCCATTCCTTGCATGCGGTTGCGCACGCGTGGCAACCCACGCAGGTATCGAGGTCGATGACGAGACCGAGCTTCATGCGGCATCCCAGCGCAGTCGATCCGGCACCGGTTGGGTGGGCAACGCGGGCACCACCGGCAACGGCCCCGTTTGACCAGCGGCGCATTTTTTGACGCGCACGCGCAGGTCGAACCACGCCGCCTGCCCGGTCACCGGATCGGAATTGGAAAAATCCGACGCGCTGCCTGGCAGATGTTCGGCGATCAGGTGATTGAGCAGGAAAGCCGTCGTCGCCTCCGGGGCCTGCGGCGACAGCGCCCATGCCCCAGGTTGCTTTGCCACGGCGTTCCATGTCCACACAGTGCCGGGCTCACAGCCTTCCATCGTCCGCAGCCGGCAGCGCAGTGCGCCATGGTGCGAGGCGACCTCCACCCAGTCCTCGTCAGCCAATCCCAGGCGCGCGGCTGTGGCAGCGTTCATGTACAGGTAATTGTCGGCAAGGATCTGACGCAACCATGCGTTCTGCGAGTCCCACGAGTGATACATCATCATGGGTCGCTGCGTGATCGCGTGCAAGTTGAAATCGTCGCCGTCCACGTGCTGCGACTCGAGCGGCGGATACCAGAATGGCAACGGATCGAAATAGGTGACGAGCCGCGCCCGGTCGGCGGCGTTGTGTGGCTTTGGCCCCGGGTATTGCTGCAGCCCCGCAAGCCGGAATTTCTGCAACGGCTCGGACCACAGCTGCATCACGATCGGCTCCATGTCGGTGATGAATCCCACCTTGCGCGCGAACTCCAGGTAGCGCCGGTTGGCAAAGCGGTAGTACTGCAACCCTGGCGGCAGTTGATGCTCGAAGAACGACTGGTTGTCGATGTACGCATCCCATTGTTTCGGATTGGGTGCGCCGACCAGTGACGACCTGCCATCGGCACCGCGCCAGCCGCCGAGGAATCCAATGCCCGGCGCACATTCGTAGCCGGTGATGAAGTCGCGATATCCCTGGTATTTGCGCGTGCCGTCGGGTTTCACGAACGCCGAAAACGCGAGCCGCGACGCGAGTTCCACCAGCACGTCCTGGAATGGCCGCACGTCGCGATCGAGCGGCATGATCGGATGACGGATCGCGTCGGCGATCGTGTCAGCCTCCGAGATCGGCCGGTCGAGCAGCGATATGGTGTCGTAGCGCTCGAGATATGTCGTATCGGGCAGCACCAAGTCGGCAAATGCGACCGTTTCGGAGCGGAACGCGTCGGCCACGATGATGAACGGAATCTTGTACTCGCCGTCCGTGTCCCTGGCGCGCAGCATCTCGCGCGTCCCACAGGTGTTCATCGATGAGTTCCACGCCATGTTCGCCATGAACAGCATCAGCGTGTCGATGGGATAGGGATCGCCGGCAGCCGCATTCGCGATCAACATGTGCATCATTCCGTGCGCGGCGAGGGGCGCCTGCCACGAAAATGCCTTGTCGATGCGCAACGGCGTGCCATCCGCGTCGATCGCGAGATCTTCCGGACGCATCGGAAAGCCGAGCGGCGAGCCGGCCAGTGGTGCGCGCGGATGCGCCGGCGCGGTGGCCGGCACCTGCCTCGGAGGGACGGGCTTCGGATACGGTGCGCGGGCGCGAAAACTGCCCGGGCCGTCCAGTGCGCCCAGCAGCATCTGGATGAAATGCAGTGCGCGACACGTGTGAAAGCCATTCGAATGCGCGGAGATGCCGCGCATTGCGTAGAGCGTAACGGGACGCCCCGTGACGCTGGCATGCACATTGCCCCATACGTCGGTCCATTCGATCGGCAACGTGATCGATTCGTTGAACGCGACGTTCGCCATTTCGCGGGCGATTCGCCGTATCGTCGGCGCGTCGACGCCGCATTCCGCGGCTACGGTCTCCGGCGCGTAGCGCGCGTCGAGATAGCGTTCCGCCGCCAGCGACAACGAGGTGCTGGCCGTGCGCCCGTCGGCCAGCACGAAGCTGCCGAACAATGCGACGCGCGTGTCGTGGCTGACCGACCCTGTGAGCGCGCCTGCACGCTCGTCGTGGACCAGCGGACGTCCTTCGTGGTCGCGCGCGAACAGACCATCGTCGACCGCGCCCGGGTCGCAGATGACAAGCCATGGGGCATTGGTGTAGCGGGCGAGGAACGCGTAGTCGATCGTGCCATCGCCCAGCAGCACGTGCACGATCGACAGCGCGAGCAGGCCGTCCGTGCCCGGACGCACGGGCACCCATTCGTCGGCGATCGCCGAATAGCCGGTGCGCACCGGG
>JBDTJK010000019.1:0-4807 GCA_039935875.1 Casimicrobiaceae bacterium | reverse complement strand
ACCAACCTTGCGTGGCTGATCAACCAGAACGCGCCCAACGCCCGGCTGGACCAGGTGGAGAATGACGACAGCCGCGCGCACGGCCGCAAGCAGGCTGCTGACTTCGCCTCCATGGCCATCGACTCGTCGATGCTCGACCACGCGCAGTAACGCGTTCGCGGTGCTTCGTATCCCCCGCTGCGGCGACGCCGTGCGTCGCGTTTGCTAACATCCGCCGATGGATTCCCGCGCACAACCCACGCTCGCGCTTGCCGCCGAGCTGATTGCCCGCCGCTCGTTGACACCGGACGACGCCGGCTGCCAGGCGCTGCTTGCCGCGCGACTTGAACCACTGGGTTTCCGCAGCGAGGCGATCGCCAGCAACGGCGTGACCAACCTGTGGGCACGCCGCGGCACGACGGCGCCGCTGGTGGTGTTCGCCGGGCACACCGACGTCGTGCCCACCGGGCCGCTGGATCGCTGGACGTCGGATCCGTTCGTGCCGGTCGTGCGCGACGGTTACCTGTACGGCCGCGGCGCCGCCGACATGAAAGGATCGCTGGCGGCGTTCGTAGTGGCCATCGAAGCCTTTGTCGCCGCGTCGCCGGACGCACCGGGATCGATCGCGCTGGCGATCACTTCCGACGAGGAGGGCCCGGCGACCGACGGCACGTTGCGCATTGTCGAAGCGCTGCGTGCGCGTGGCGAGACAATCGACCATTGCATCATCGGCGAGCCTTCATCGGTGCAACGGCTCGGCGACATGATCAAGAACGGGCGGCGCGGCACGCTGTCGGGAACGTTGACGGTCAATGGCGTGCAAGGACACATCGCCTATCCGCATCTCGCCGACAATCCCATCCATCGCATCGCACCCGCGCTGGCCGAGCTCGCCACGATCGGCTGGGACAATGGAAACGAGTACTTCCCGCCGACGACGTGGCAATGCTCCAACGTGCACGCGGGCACCGGCGCCACCAACGTCATTCCGGGTACGCTCGAGTTGCAGTTCAACTGGCGCTATTCGACCGCGTCGACGCGCGAACAGCTGGTGGCCCGGCTTGAGGACGTACTGCGCCGGCACGGCGTCGACTACGGGCTGGAGTTTCCCTCCTCGGGCATGCCATTCCTGACGCCGCGCGGCAAACTGGTGGACGTCATCGAGGCGACGCTCGACGCGAAGCTCGGCGTGGCGCCCGAACTCTCGTGCACCGGCGGCACCTCCGATGGACGTTTCCTGGCCGGCATCGCGCGCGAGATCGTCGAGCTGGGTCCGGTCAATGCGACGATCCACAAGGTCGACGAGTGCGTCAGCGTGACGGATCTCGAAGCACTGGCAGCGGTATACCGCGGTATCCTCGATCGGCTGCTGACGGCGCCGTGAGTGCTCCGCTGCACGAACTCGCAACGCTGCGCGACTGGCTTCGCTACGCGGTGTCGCGCTTCAACGAGGCGCAACTTGCTTTTGGACACGGCACACAGTCCGCCTGGGACGAGGCCGCGTACTTGCTGCTGCATGCACTGCACCTGCCGCTCGACATGCTGGAGCCGTTTCTCGACGCGACATTGACGCAGCAGGAGCGCTTAAGCGTTGCCGAACTGCTGGCACGGCGCATCGACGAGCGTGTCCCCGCCGCCTACCTGACGCACGAGGCATGGCTCGGCGATTTTCGTTTCTACGTCGATGAGCGCGTGATCGTGCCGCGATCGTTCATCGCCGAGCTGCTGCCCGACGGCCTTGCGCCGTTCGTCGGCGCTCACGGCAACGTGCATACGGCGCTGGACTTGTGCACCGGCTCGGGTTGCCTCGCGATCCTGCTGGCGGATGCCTACGAGGCGGCGGACATCGATGCGGTCGACGTTTCGTCCGATGCGCTGGCGGTTGCGCAGCGCAACGTCAGTGACTATGGCCTTGCGGGACGCATCAACCTGATCCGGTCCGACGTCTATGCGAACCTGGCCGGCAAGAACTACGACCTCATCATCAGCAATCCGCCGTATGTGACGGCTACCGCGATGGACGCACTGCCCGCCGAATTTCGACATGAACCGACGCTGGCGCTTGCCGGCGGCGAGGACGGGCTCGACATCGTGCGGTCGATCGTCAAGGACGCACCACGCTTCCTCAATCCGCAGGGCACACTGGTAGTCGAGATCGGTCACAACCGCAACGCGGTGGAGGCGGCGTTCCCGCGCCTCGCACTGACGTGGCTCGCGGCGCCGTCTGCCGAAGACAGCGTGTTCGCCGTGCGCCGCGAAGATCTGGTGCGCTGAATCGCGCCCGCGCGTCCGCCGGGACCCGGTCCCGCGGCTAACGCGTCGCCACGTGCGAAGTGCCTGGTCGATGCGACGGCTCGCCGCCGCCTAGGAGATGTCGAAAAAGTCGCGGATGCGGCGCACCAGTTCGGCGGTGCGGTTGCTCGCCCGCCGCGCCTGCGCATCCGCCGACAATTCCATCGCCTTGTCGTTCGCTGCCTGCCTTGAAGCCACGACTTGCGAAAGGGCGTCGACCAGCGCAGGGCGTGCCTTCAATATCGCATCGAAGCCGTCCTTGTCCAACCGATAGCACAGCACGTCGTCGGCAGCGACCACGTTCGCGGTGCGGGCCTGGCCGGTCAGCAGGCCCATCTCGCCGAAATAGTCCGGCGCCGTCAGCTCGGCGAGCTTGGGACGCGTCGCGCGGTTGTCGCCGGAGCCGAAGATGCCGACCGTGCCCTCGGCGAGAATATAAAGGCAGTCGGCGCGCTCGCCGTGGCGCGAAATCACATCGTTGACGACAAATTGACAGCCAATCAGATCGGCCGCGAGCGCACGGCGTTCGGATTCGGTGAATGCCGCGAACAATGGCACGCGCGCGAGCGCGTCAAGGCGCGCATTTTGACCACGCTCCGACGTCAACTCGGAGGACTCGTGGTTCCCGCGCAGCAGCACACGATGCGGGTAGGAGAATTCCATTCCCGCACGCGCGAGCGCTGCGTAGATGTGTACGCGGATTTTCGAATCCGTGCGGCGATCAGTCGTCAGGTCGAGGATCCAGTAGACGACGAAATACTGGATCCCGCTGTCGCTGAAGCCCATGCAGATGCAGATGGGTGGTGGCGTCGCCGCGATGTTCTCGGTCTCGATCCGCTGGATCGCCTCTTGCACGACGGCGATCACCCGCGATGGCGAATGGACAAAGTTGACCTCGAACCCCACGTCGCGCCGGCACGGCACGCGCAGGTCGCCGCGACGGCCGAGTACGTTGACCTTGTTCTGCACCAGCTGCGAATTGGGCACGATCACCGTCTCGCCGCCGTTGGTGGCAATGGCCATGTAACGCCAGCGGATGCTGACGATCTGGCCGAATATGCTGTCGACGCGCACCCAATCGCCAATGCGGCACGTATTGTCGAGTTGCAGCGCAATGCCGCCCCACAGGTTGCCCAGCGTTTCCTTCAGCGAGAACGCGAGCGCCGCGGCGATTGCGGTCGACGGGATCGCAATGGCCGTCAAGTCGACACCGGCGGCACTCACCCGCACGATCAGGTAGGTGATCAGCGCCACCGCCATGATCAAGTCGGTGAGGATTCGTGGCACCGCCAGGCCGACGAGTATTCCCTGGAACAGGAACATCGCGACGATGCGCGCGAAACCCAGCGCGATCAGGAACAGCAGCAATTCGCTGCCGATCATCGCCATGCGCCCGCTGTCGGCCGCTTGCAGCGATTGCAACAGGATGAGGCCGCCTTCGCCGGCCAGCATCAGCACCATCATCACTGCCAACGCACGCCGAAGCTCGCGGCGCAGCGACATCATGATGCCGGCCAGGGCGAGGCCGCCAACGACGAAAACGAGCGCTGAAAGCGAGGTGTGCGTGACGATCATGGCGGCGGGTTGATCCGGCGCCTGGCCGGCCAACGCTTCGAATCCCCTGCAAACTGTGACGGGATTATAGGGGTGCCGCTTGCGCTCGTCGCGTAAAATCGGCTATCCGCCCTTTCCCCATCGATCATGCCTCTACGCACCGGCGGCGAGATACTCGTCGCGAGCCTCGTGGCGCAGGACGCCACGCTGGCGTTCGGCGTTCCCGGCGAAAGCTACCTCGCCGTGCTCGACGCACTGGTCGACGTGCAGGACCGGCTGCGTTTCATCGTCTGCCGCCACGAAGGCGCTGCAGCCTTTGCGGCCGAAGCGCATGGCAAGCTGACCGGGCGTCCGGGCATTGCGCTGGTGACCCGCGGGCCTGGCGCGTCCAACGCCACAATCGGCATCCATACGGCCGCGCAGGATTCGACGCCGATGATCGTGTTCGTGGGCCAGGTCGGCGGCGATTTCGTCGACCGCGAAGCTTTTCAGGAGATCGACTACCGGCGCATGTACGGCAGCATTGCCAAGTGGTCGGCGCAAATCGATCGTGCGCAACGAATTCCCGAATATGTGGCACGGGCCTACCGCACCGCGATGTCGGGGCGCCCCGGTCCTGTCGTGCTCGCATTGCCGGAGGACATGCTGAATGCACGCGCCGACTGCGCGGACATCGCGCGCATCGAACCGGCTGCCGCATCGGTCGACCCACGCGAATTGGCCGCCGTGCGCGACCTGCTCGCGGCTGCGCGCGCACCATTCGTAATCGTCGGTGGCAGCCGCTGGGATGCGCACGCGTGCCGGTTGTTGCGCGATTTCGTCGAGCGCTGGAACCTTCCGGTTGGTTGCGCGTTCCGCCACCAGGACCTGTTCGACAACCGCAATGCGCGCTACGCGGGCGACGTCGGCATCGGCATCAACCCCAGGCTCGCCGCGCGCGTGCGCGATGCCGACGTGTTGCTGGTGATCGGCGAGCGCCTGG
>JBDTJK010000018.1:0-21266 GCA_039935875.1 Casimicrobiaceae bacterium | reverse complement strand
TTCGTCGTTCGCAGTTAAGTTTGCGAGTTGCTCAGGTTTAACGAGGACAAGCGGCCTCGGCATGCCCCGCGCTGCTTCGATACCCCCGTCGAAACCGGTGCACCCCCGAAATCGGAAGCGCGCTGGGCCTTCGTTGGGCCGCGATTGCGCGAAGTGGTATTTTATCACCGGCTTTTGTCCTGCGCCGGCGTTCGTCTGCGAAAATGTGGTCGTCACGGCCGTTTTCAAGCGTTGTGTTGCGGATTGGATCGTTGCATGCGGAGCTGCGTCGCACTGCTGCTGTTGTCGCTGTGCCTGCCTGCGGGGGCGCAATTGCGCAACCCGGTGGCTGCCGAGCACGTTGCCGCCGAGAGTTTCATGGGCGAGTGGTATGAGATTGCCCGCCTGCCGAATCGGCTCGAACAGGATTGCGCGCGCGATGTCACCGCCACGTTCGAGCGTCGGACCGAAGAGGCGATCCGTGTCACCTACCGCTGCAAGACCATCGACGGCGAGTCGCAGCAAATCCGCGGCGTGGGACGCATTCGCGACATGGCGTCCCACGCCAAGCTCGAGATGCGCTTTGCGCCGCTGGCGCTGGCATGGTGGCCGTTCGTGTGGGACGACTGGTGGATTCTCGAACTTCCGGCCACGTCCGGCTACATGATGGTCGGCGATCCGTCACGCGAAACGCTGTGGATATTCGCGCGCACGCGCCAATTGAACGATGCGGCTTACCGGACGCTGGTGGAGCACGCCGCCCGCCAAGGCTATGACACAACCCGTCTAGTCAAGACGCCGCAGTCGCAGCGCTAGAGGCCCGGCACCAACTCCCGACCGCCTGTGCCACCGGGCCATGAAGCTCAACGTCAGTTGGGCAATCCCTGCAACAACGAGTTCATGTCCTCGGCGTGCTCCTCTTCGACCGCAAGGATCTGCTCCAGCATGCGTCGCGTCGTCGTGTCGCCAGCGCCGACAAAATTGATCATTTCGCGATAGCTCTCGATCGCAATCCGCTCGGCAATCAGGTCCTCGCGGATCATGTCCCGCAATGTTTCACCCTCGACATATTCGGAGTGGCTGCGCGAGGTCATGCCATCCGGATTCAGGTTGGGCTCGCCGCCAAGCTGGCAGATGCGCTCGGCAAGCGCATCCGCGTGCTCCTGCTCCTCGCCCGCGTGCTCGAGGAACTCCGCCTTGACGGCGTCCGACGAAATGCCCTGCGCCATGAAGTAATGGCGTTTGTAGCGCAACACGCACACGATTTCAGTCGCGAGGGCTTCGTTCAGCAGCTTGATGACCTTCTCGCGATCGGCGCCGTAATTGGGCGTGACCGCGCCGTCGTCGATATGGGTTCGCACGCGCTCGCGCAGCGTCTTGATGTCACTCAGGAAAGGACTGTCCTTTGAGGGGGACTTTTTAGGTGCTTGATCGGGGCGGGACATGTGCTTCTCCGGTAGTGGACGGACTTCAGCTGCGGCGCATCAGGCTCATGATGAACGTCACGGCGGCGATGATGATGAAGATGAAGAACAGGACCTTGGCAATTTCCGCGGCGCCCGCGGCAATTCCACCGAAGCCGAATACGGCCGCGATCAGCGCGATGACAAAAAACACGACTGCGTAATGAAGCATGGCGATCTCCTGATGGATGGCGGCCGAGCATGCGGCCGGTACCTGCCCTGCCATGCAGATGCCATGCCACTCTGGCCACCGTCGGTTTATTCTTTGTATTCAGAGTATTGCCCGACGCCCGCAGATTCTGGCCTGGGTCCAACGCATCAAGATTTCCTGCCTGGTTGAAAACACTGCGCAATCGGTAGGCTCGTGTCCTACAAGGGCTTGCTCCGACGTCCGATTCGGACCAATGACGAAGTTCCGTAAACTCGCGACTATCGGCACTTCGACCGATCTCCCGACTGGATAAAGGATAACCATGAACTTGTCGCATGTAATGCTCATCGCAGCCTGTGCAACGCTTGTCGCTTGCAACAAGACTCCGCCTGCCGACACCACGCCTGCGCCGACGCCTCCCCCGGCGGTCGTGACGCCGTCGGCGCCAGCGACCACGTCGAGCACCACGCCGTCGGCAGATTCAAGCGCCTCGACGACCAGCACGCCGTCGTCGTCGATGGCCGCACCTTCGTCGTCGATGAGCGCGCCGGCCACAACGTCGCCGAGCGGAAGCACGCCGCCGGCCGTGGGTGGTGCGGACAATACCAACTCGGGTCAAGGTGCTGCAGAGAAAGACACCAAGAACGCGCCGCAAGCTCCGGGCAGCACGCCGCCGAAATAAGCGTGATGACGAGAGGAGCAGCCAATGGTTAGAAACATCCTGCGCACGGCACTCCTCGCGGGTGCCGGAGCCGCTCTCACGTGGGCATTCCAATCGCTGCTCGCGCAACGACGAACGCACCGGCATCGAACTCACAAGCAGGAGCGCAAGGTAGCCGAATCCGATTGGGAAAACGAAGGTGGAGGATTGGCGCCCGGGCATGATCCACGTGCCTGATGCCCGTCCCGCACCTACTGACACCACGCACTTGGCGCACGCGTGACGGCGCGGCGTCTGTAGCCGGGAATCGATCCGGCACAGACGCCCGCTACTACGGGTTTCGCAACGAAACCCGACAAAACACGTATATTCGGGAGATGCCGAATACCGTGCAGAAAGGCCGCAAGGCCCTGTCGAGATTGCCGCTCCGGGTAGCGTTTCCGCTCGCCCTCGGCATCATCCTGTCGTTCGGCATCCTGGCATTCTCGGAAATCGGTTCGCGCGAGTTGCAGCAGGTTGTCGAATCGCACTCGGCGTCGCTCGAGATGCAGACCACGTTGTACGAAATCCTGGGATTCGTCACCGACGCGGAGACTTCGCAACGCGGCTACCTGCTGACCGGCAAGCCCGAGTACCTGGACCCGTACAAACACGCGCGTCCGAAGATAGAGGACCGCTTCAACAAGCTCAATCGGCTGCTCGCCAAAGAGGGAACGCCTTCACAGCGGGAACAGGTGACGCGCATCAGCAACCTGGTCGGCAAGCGCCTCGGCGAGATTGACGCAACGCTGGCGCTGTACGACCGCAGCGGGCGCGACGTCGCCTTCGAACTGATGAACACCGGGCTCGGCCGCCAGGCCATGGACGACTTGCGCACGGACGTCGAGGCGATGAGCGCCGAGCAGCGCACGTCAATGACGGAAAGCGACACGCGCTGGAAACACGACATCACTTTCGCGCGGTTTTCCGTGCAGTGGCTGACCGCATGCACGGTGCTCCTGCTGATGGTGGTGTGGCTGCTCGCCCGCCGCGAAGTCCGCCAGCAGGTCGACCGCCGCCAGCAACTCTTGACCGAGAGCGATCGTCTGGAGCGCGACGTACGTGAGCGCACCGCCGAGCTCACCGAACTGTCCACCTATCTGCAAGGCGTGCGCGAGGACGAAAAATCGCGTTTGTCGCGGGACATTCATGACGAACTTGGCGGCATTCTCGTCAGCGCGAAAATGGACGTATCGAATGTCGCGCAATCAATCGCGGCCAGCGATCCGGTTTCGGCCAAGCGCCTTGACCGGGCACTTGCAGCGCTCGACGAAGGCGTGACGATCAAGCGTCGCATCATCGAGGAATTGCGCCCCACGCTGCTCGACAACCTCGGCCTGGTTCCTGCCATCGACTGGCAGGTGCACGAAGTGTGCGACCGGTCGGAACTGAAATGCGAATTGAACCTCGCCGATGACGCATCCGATGTGCCGCCCGCGGTGGGCATCGCGATGTTCCGCATCCTGCAGGAGGCGCTGACCAACATCGTCAAGTACGCGGGCGCGAAGACGGTCAGCGTCGACCTCATGCGCGACGATGAAGGCCTGTCGATGATCATCGGCGACGATGGAATCGGCCTGCCTGAGCGCGCCTCGAGCGACAGCCTGTCGCACGGCATTGCCGGCATGCGCCAGCGCGTGCGCGCGCTGGCCGGCGAGTTTGCCATCCGTGGCGAGCCGCGGCGCGGTACGCAAATCGAGGTCTGGGTGCCGTTGGCACGGACGCCTGCGGTCGACGAGCCGAATGCGGGGGCGGCCGCCGGCACTGCGGTCACAGCCGATCAGCCCGGGCTTGCAGCCAGCGCATCCACCGCTGCGAGAACCGCCGCTACCGAGATCTAAAGTCGCCGGCAGTGGCGCGCTTGCGCGCCGTCGCCGGAGTACGGATACTCGACGTCCGATGCGCACCGTCTCCGCCACGCGATACGTCACGCCGCTGCGCGAAGGTGGATCGCTCCCCGCGATAATCGAGGCGGAAGACTCGGGGCTCTATGTGCTCAAGTTTCGCGGCGCCGGCCAAGGACCGCGGACGCTGATCGCCGAGCTCGTCGCCGGCGAAATCGCACGTGCGCTGGGCCTGCGGATCCCCGAGCTGGTGTTCGTCGAAGTCGATGCCGATCTCGCGCGCAGCGAGCCTGATCCCGAGATCCAGGACCTGATCCGCGCCAGCGCCGGGCTCAATCTTGCGCTCGATTACCTGCCTGGCTCGACGACGTTCGATCCGGTGGCCGATGAACCTGGCGAGTTGCTGGCGTCGCAAATCGTGTGGTTCGACGCGTTCGTATCGAACGTCGATCGCAGCCCGCGCAACACCAACATGCTGGTCTGGCATCGCAACGTATGGCTGATCGACCAGGGCGCTGCGTTCTATTTCCATCACGCAGGCGGCGATTTCGTGGCTCGGGCAGCCGATACCTTCACGCGCATTCGCGATCACGTGCTGCTGCCGCAAGCATCGCTGCTGCAGCAGGTCGACGACGCGATGGCGGCGCGGCTCCCCACGAACGTCATCGATGCGATCGTCGACCTGATTCCCGCGGGCTGGCTCGAAGCTGCTACCGATGACGGGACTGCTTCCGCACAGCGCGCTGGCTATCGCGACTATATTTCCGCCCGCGTTCTTTCACCGCGTCATTTCGTCGAGGAGGCGATTCGTGCCCGATCCTTGCACCTATGACTACGCGGTGATACGCCTCGTGCCGCGAGTGGACCGCGAAGAGTTCGTCAACGTCGGCGTCGTCGTTTCCTGTCCGGCGCAGGACTTCCTCGAGGCCGCGATCGAAATCGATCCAGCGCGCATCGCGGCAATTGATCCAACGCTCGACCTCGATCTCATTCGGCGCCATTTGCGCAGCATCGAGCGCATCTGCCGAGGTGGGCAGGCGGCTGGTGCGATCGGCAAGCTCTCAGCGCGCGAGCGATTTCGCTGGCTGGCAGCGCCGCGCAGCACCGTCATCCAGTTCTCACCCGCGCATACCGGGCGCTGCGACGACCCGCGGCCGCTGCTTGCACGCCTGGTGTCGCGACTGGTGCACGTGCCCAAGGCCACCACCGTGGAGCCTGGCCGCTGACGTCGCGCGCCGCGGCCGGCAAGAAAGCGGCCGGACCGCGAGCAGCGATCCGGCCGAAAGTCGCACCTGCCGGGAGACAAGGGATGGCTCTTCGGCGGCGCGCCCCGCTAGGGTTGATGCGCTATATCAGTTCTTGCCGAAATGTGTCTTGGCGGCCTTCACGCATTGATCCTTGGCATCGCCGGCCATTGCGTCGCAACGCTCGACGGCGACCTTGTAGTCGGCGTCGCGCTTGTCCTCGGTAGCGTCATGGCGAGCGTCTGCGGTCTTCTTCATCGCGTCGTTGCTGGAGGTCGTGGCGACCTTGTCGGCCTTCGCATCTGCCTTGCCGCGCACTTCACCGGCCTTGGCTTCCTTTACGCAAACATCCTTCGCGTTGCCGGCGAGGTCATCACACTTTTCCTTGGCAACCTTGTACTGCGCCTCGACACGCGCGACGCGCGCGTCGTAGCGTGACGCGGCCGTGCCTTTGTAACCCTGCTCGGCGTCTGCCATGGCGACATCCCGCTTGCCCTTCGCCTCCTCCATGCAGATATCCTTGGCGTTGCCAGACATGCTCTTGCAACCCGCGGCGTCCGCGTCGTATTGCGTCTTGATATGTGACTTTTGCGTGTTGTATTCGTCCTTCGACATCGTGCCTGCGGCCATGGCCGTGCCAGCAAATGCAATGCCTCCAGCGGCCAAAAGGCTCATCAATAATTTGCTCATCGCAGTTTCCTTTCGATTTTGAAGTTAGGCGCGGGACTGATCTGCAGTGACACTTGACTTGCGCCACGTTGCCTTTCTAACGCAATGCGCGTGCCACCCTATTTCTTCACTGGAACAATGGGTTACATCGCAATCAATGTTCAATCCCGGTAACAAGCGCGCGCACCGGGGGCAACTACTGCATGCGCGTGGTCAACGTCCTACACCGCCGGGTTGCCGACCAGCCGCATTGCGGATCCGCTGCACGATGGGGATAGCAGCCCTTCCTGGCGTTCAGCGCGAAGTCGCGGGAACAGGTCGCCTTCGATCGGCGTCAGCGCTGAGGAACTCGCACAACGGGGCGAGAGAATCGATGCGGTTCGCGATGGTGCGCACGATGGCAATCAGCGGCGCCCCGAGCAGCAATCCCCAGCCGCCCCACAGCCATCCGAAGAACAGCACCGAGATGAAGACCGCAAAGGGATTCATTTGCGATGCCCGTCCCTGCAGCCAGTTCTGCAGGAACAAGCCAATGGCCGTCGACGCCAGCGCAGTGCACGCGAGCACGCCGAACACCACTCCTGCATTGGCAAACTGCAGGACGGCAACCCCAGCCATCAGCGCCAGCGCGAGAACGATGCCGACATACGGAATCGCGTGCAGCACGGCGACGCAAGACGCCCAGAATGCAGCGCGTTCGACACCGAATGCCAGGAAGACGCCCCACAACGCGAATCCGAGCGCGACGTTCGTCGAAAGCATGACCAGCAGATAGCGTTGCACCTGGCCATCGATTTCATCGAGGATTTCGACAGTGATGCGGCGTTCGCGCAAAGTATTGCCCGCCACGTGCAACAGCTTGCGTCGAAATGAGTTGCCAGCTGCCAGCACGAACATCATGACCGCCAGCGCAACGCCAAGCGTCGTCAGCGCGCCAAGCGCATCGACACCGTCGGCGGTCAAACGGTCGATGATCCCCGCGCTGGGCGCCGGGGGTGGCACCGGGTCGCCCGACACCTCGCTGGCAGCCTTCTTGAGTTCGGCGGCCGCTTGCTTCACTTTGGAAATCGGCGACTGCCGCGATTCGTTGAGCAGCGCGCGAACGCGCATTCGAATCGAATGCGCCGCCTGTGGAAGGTCCGCCATCGCACTGGCCGCCTGGTCGCGCATGCCGTAGCCGCCGCCGACGATGCAGCCGACGAGTGCCACCATCACCAGGCCTGCGGCAAGCCCTTCGGGGATGTGCCAATCGGCCAGCTTGTTGACGATCGGCCGCAACGCATAAGCGCCGAAAATGCCGACGACAACCGGTACGAAGAAATCCTGCGCGAGCTTCAGCGCCGCCACCGTCGCAATGAAGGCGATCACCACCAGCGCTGCTTCCGCGCGCCGCGCGCGACGAGTCTGTTGCGTATTCGGTTCCATATGCGAATGATGCGCCCTGGGGCGCATCATTCCCTGTGGCTATGAGGCTCGCCGAACCCGTCAGTTGGGCTTGGCGCGGTCCGCTGCCTTTTCGACAGCGTTACCGGTTGCCTTGACGTCCTTGCCGGCTCCTTCGACGGTGTTGCAGCCGACGAGCATGCTTGCGAACGCGGCGGCACAGATGATGGCGATGAGGCGGGTCATGTTTGTCTCCTTCGTGGTTGAACGTTGCTTGTACGTGCTGCGGTTACTCTTTCGCATTTCACATGCCATGCTGCGTGGCATGTGAAATCAGTCGCTTGCCATCGTTTCCCGGCTGGCGCCCGGTCAAATTTCCATTGCATTCCTGTAGTGCGTGCAACCCTGTCGGCGGCGGCTGGCTACGGCGCCGCCGCAAGCTCTTCGAGGACGTTGCGCACCCTGTCGTACTCGCGCGACTTGTCGAAGAAATAATCGGCGCCCAGGGCCAGGCTGCGGTCGCGGTACTGCGGAATCGCATAGTTGGTGAGCACGATCACCTTGGCCCCTGCCGGACGAATGGAACCCAGCGCCTTCAACACACCAAGACCGGTGCCCTGCTTCAACTGCAGATCGAGTATCAGCGCATCCCATTCACCGTTGGCCAGCGCCGCCACCGCGCCGCGCTCGCTGTCCGCCTGTCCCACGACTGCGATGTTGCCGGTCGCGGTCAGCGACTCGATCAGGCGTTCGCGAATGATCGGCGAATCCTCCACCAGCACGACTCGTAGCGGGGTGCCCGCGCTCATCGCGAGCGCCCGTGCCACCGTGGGCAGCACTGCCGCGCCGGCGCATGAGACAGCCAATACGAAATCGCGTGCGCCGCGTTCATTCGATCAGTCGGTTCTTGATCGCGTAGTAGGTCAGGTCGGCGTTGGTCTTCATCGCCATTTTTTCCAGCACGCGCGAGCGATAGGTGCTCACGGTCTTGACCGACAGATGCAACTCGTCGGCGATCTTCGACACCGGCTGACCGCCGGAAAGCTTGGTGAAAATCTGGAATTCGCGCTGCGACAGGCGCGCGTGCAGCGGCGCGTCACTATCGCCGGTGACGCCGTCCGCAAGAACCTGCGCCAGGTTGGCGCTGACGTACTTGCGTCCCCGCATCGCCGTGCGTATGGCACCGACAAGCTGTGTGGATGCGGTCTCCTTGTTCACGTATCCGGACGCACCGGCGCGCAGCAGGTTGACCGCGTACTGTTCCTCCGCAAAGCCGGACAACATCAGCACCGGGAGCTCCGGTTTCGCGTGCTTGATCGCTTTCAACGTATCGATGCCGTTCTTGTCAGGCATCGAGATATCCAGCAACACGATGTCGAACTCGCTGCCGCGGACCAGCGCAATGCATTCGTTGCCGGTGGCCGCTTCGCCTGCCACCTCCATGTCGATCTGGTCGGCAATGAACTGCTTCAGCCCGGCGCGGACGATCGCGTGATCGTCCGCAATCAAGATTCGAATCATGATGCCCTGGGGAAGGTGGATGGTGTGTTCCGCGTCAGGACGCAGCGCCCTGTGCATCGGCGGCGTGGTAGGCGGTCAAGCGGTTGTAGAGTGTCTTCAGGCTCACACCCAGCAGTTCCGCGCATTGACGCTTGTTGCCTCGGCAGAAATCGAGCGTGGCAAATATCGCGCGTCGCTCCATGGCGGCGAGAGGCATGCCGACCGTGAATTCGAGTTTCTGGCCACGCGCCTCGGGACAGGCGAGGCTTCCCAGACTGAGCTCCACGAAGTCATCGGCCATGATGTAGGCACGCTGGATCGCGTTGCGCAGTTCGCGCACGTTGCCCGGCCACGAGTGACGCCGGATCGAATCCAGCGCATTGCGCGACAGACGTTTCTGCGTGCCCGATTCGGCATTCATGTCGCGCAAGAAATGCTCGGCGAGCAGTTCGCAGTCATCGTCGCGCTCGCGCAACGGCGGCAGGTGCAACGGAAACACCGCCAGGCGATACATCAGGTCTTCGCGCAGCACGTTGTCGCGGACTGCCGCAGACGGCTCGCGATTGGTCGCCGCCAATACGCGCACGTTGGCCGAAATCTCGCGGTCCCCTCCGACGCGTGCGAATTTGCCGGTTTCCAGCACACGCAGCAGTCGCACCTGCATGTCAGGAGCCATTTCGGTGATTTCGTCGAGGAACAACGTCCCGCCTGCCGCGCGCTCGAAGCACCCGGCGTGCTGGCGTTGTGCGCCGGTGAACGCGCCTTTCTCGTAGCCGAACAATTCCGCTTCGATCAGGTTGGACGGTATCGCGCCACAGTTGATCGGTATGAAGGGACCGCGACGGCGCGCCGAAAGGTCGTGCAGCGAATGCGCGACCAGTTCCTTGCCGCAGCCTGATTCGCCGGTGATCAGCACCGTCGCTTCGGTGGGCGCCACCTTGGCAATCATCGCGAAAACGTGATGCATTCCGGCCGAATTGCCGTACAGCTTGCCAAAGCGCGCCGGCGCCGGCCGTGAAGCCGCGCGCACCGCGTCCAGAAACGGCAGGTTCACTACATTCTCGGATGACGCGATTTCCATGGATCCGCGGGTATTCGTTATTGTGATCGCATCCTACGGAATGCAACCAACTCCCACCCATCGGTGCGCGGCCCAATCGCATGTAGGCGTGGTCCTACGCGTGATTTGTCAAAATTACGCTGCTACAAACAGCCGCGTCGTGCGCCTCGCTGTCAGCTTGCGACGGTCGCCGACTTCTGCTCCGTCGCATATCGGTAAAGTTCGTCGCGCGCAACGCCCGTCATCTGCGCCACCAGCTGTGCTGCGCGCGATGGCGGCATATGCGCGGCGAGCGCCTTCATCCACCGCTGCGCCTCGTCGACGGAGGCTTCGACCGAAGCAACCGCACGAGGCGCGTCCACCACCAGCACCAACTCCCCGCGTTGCCGGTTGCTGTCGGCTTGCATCCACGCAAGGGCGCCTGCCAATGGCATCGATGCGATGGTCTCGAATGTCTTGGTGAGCTCACGTGCCACGGTCAGCATGCGCTCACCGCCCAGCTCCCGCGCCAGCGCTTCCAGTGTCCTCGCCACGCGATGCGGTGCCTCGTAGAACACCAGCGCGGCATCGAGCGCAGCGATCGATTGCAACGCAGCGTCGCGCTCGCCGGACTTGGTGGGCAGGAATCCGACGAACAGGAAGCGACTCGCGACCAGACCGGCCGCTGACACCGCCGCGATCACTGCGGATGGGCCGGGCACCGGCACGACGCGAAAGCCAGCATCGCGCACCGCACGCACGACGCGTGCGCCGGGATCGCTGACCGCCGGTGTGCCGGCATCGGTGACCAGCGCGACGCTGCTTCCCGTGGTGAGCGCCGCGATCAACTCGGTGGCCCTGTTCGACTCGTTGTGCGCGTTGAGCGATCGCGCGCGCGTGGCGATACCGTAGCGCGCCAGCAGCACGGCGGTGACGCGCGTGTCCTCGGCGTAGATGGCGTCTGCCGTGGACAGCATGTCGAGCGCGCGCAGCGTGATGTCGCGCAGGTGGCCGAGCGGGGTGGCAACCACATATAATGTCGCCGCCGACGCACGGCCGGCATTTGCGACGTGCACCGGCGCCGTTCCCACATCCGATTCGCGCTCGTTCAATGCGCCCTCTCCGCCTTCGCGATTTTTGTCCGCTGCACGCGCTGCAAGCGCTGGCGACACTCGCGCTGTTCGCGGCCGCCGCATTTTGCGCTGCGCAGGGTGTACCCGCAAGCGACCCGTTGGCGCCGAACGGAGCTTCGCGCAGTGACGCCTACCGGGACCTGCCGACGTCGTTGTATGGATCGCCGGCACAGACGATGCCGCTTGCCGCGATTCCTGCCGTGCCGCCACCCGATATCGCGCTGGTGCTGCCGCTTGAAGCCAGCGACTATGCACGCGCAGCCGACGCGGTGCGCACCGGCTTCATGGATGCCGCACAGGCGGCCGGTGCCGCCGCCCGCGTACTCGTTATCAGTCACGGCGACGCCGATGTCGTCGCCGCGTTCGAAAAGGCGCATTTCGTCGGCGCGCGCGTGGTCGTCGGCCCGCTGGTGCGCGATCACCTGAAGCTGCTGGCCAACGCCAACATCGATTTGCCCCCAACGATCGCGCTGAACCAGCTCGACGATGGCACACCGCTGCCGCCGCTGATCTATACGCTGGCACTTGCCATCGAGAGCGATGCACGTGTGGTGGCTCGGCGCGCCCGCGACGACGGCGCGACCAATGCCGCGGTGATCGTCAGCGGGGCGCCGCTGATGACTCGCTTCGCTGGCGCATTCAACGGCGAATGGCTGCTGGCGGGAGGCAGGGAACCGACGACATTCCAGTTCGCCGCAACGCCGGACGGTCTTGCCGTGCTGCGCCGCGAGCTTGCCGGCGACAAGTTCGATGTCATCATCATCGCGGTCGAAGGCAGCGATGCCGCATTGGTGAAGACGTTTGCGCCGCGCGTCACGACCTACGCCAGCGCGCAGATCAACCAGCGCATATCGCTCGGCACGCTGCGCGACCTCGACGGCGTGCGCGCGGTCGACCTGCCATGGCTGGTGACACCCGACTCTCCTGCATTCGCCCAGCTGCCGCACAAGGACCTGGCCAATGTCGCACTGGATCGCCTGTACGCGCTCGGCATCGACGCATTTCGCGTCGCCGATGCGTTCCGCGGCGGAGTGCCGACCGAATTCGAGATGGACGGCGCGACGGGTCATCTGCGACTCGCCGAGGGCCGGCAGATCTCGCGCGAAGGCACGCTCGGCGTATTCCGCCAGGGGCGGCTCGTCCCGCTGCCCGCCGGCGCGCAATGAACGCTGGCGCTGATTCAAGCGGCGCTGACGCAGAATCGCTCGCCGCCGAATACCTGCGCGCTCAAGGCCTGTCCATCGTCGCCCGCAACGTGCGCAACCGATTCGGCGAAATCGACCTG
Organism: Casimicrobiaceae bacterium; assembly: GCA_039935875.1. Taxonomy (GTDB): domain Bacteria; phylum Pseudomonadota; class Gammaproteobacteria; order Burkholderiales; family Casimicrobiaceae; genus VBCG01. Next base: position 8,876 of record JBDTJK010000018.1, on the reverse strand, counting down.
ATAGCGCGCGACGGCGAAACGCTGGTGTTCGTCGAGGTTCGCCTGCGCCGCAGTGCTGCCTTCGGAGGCGCCGCGATGAGCATCACCCCCGCGAAGCAGGCGAAGCTCGTCGCCGCGGCCCGTATTTACCTTTCCAACCTGCGCCGCGAGCCTGCGTGCCGCTTCGACGCCGTGCTGTTCGACCGCCTGGATGCGGCGCACGCAATCTGGCAGCGTGACATCATCGATACCTCCGACTGAAAGCCTCGAATCGATGGACGCCGTCAAGCGGATCCGCGGCCACTTCGCCGCCAGCGCGCAACTGCAACTCGAGTCGCAGGAGGTGCTCGCGCCGATGATTGCACGCGCAGGCAACGTGATGACGGAGTGCCTGTTCGGCGACGGCAAGATCCTCGCATGTGGCAACGGCGGCTCGGCCGCCGACGCGCAGCACTTCGCTGCCGAGCTTGTCGGGCGTTTCGAACGCGAGCGGCCGGAATTGCCTGCGCTGTCGCTCACCGCCGATACGTCGTTGCTGACCGCGATCGCCAACGACTATGCGTTCGAGCATGTATTCTCGAAGCAGGTGCGCGCGCTTGGTGCGAAAGGCGACGTGCTGCTCGCGATCTCGACTTCGGGTGACTGCGCCAACGTGGTTGCGGCGATCGGTGCTGCGCGCGAGCGCGACATGCGCGTCGTCGGATTGACCGGCAATGGTGGCGGCCGCGTTGGCGAACTCCTGGCGGAACGCGATGTCCACATCTGCGTCCCTCACGCCCGCACCGCGCGGATCCAGGAAGTCCACCTGCTGGTGATTCATTGCCTGTGCGACATCATTGACCATACGCTGCTGGGCGATGACGACTGATATGCGGCACGCGACAATGTGCGCGAGGCGCCACGAGACATAATGAGTGCCGCACAGGCACCACCACAGGAGACTTCATGATCGCTCGCCGAATCACTTCCGCAACTCTCGCCACCGCGCTCGCCGCGACATTCGCGCTTTCCGGTTGCGCCCCGATCCTCGTGGCCGGAGCAGCGGCGGGTGCCGCACTGGTGGTCTCCGACCGCCGCTCTGCCGGCGCGCAGGTCGACGACCAGGCGATCGAGACCAAGGCGGGCGCCAACGCGGGGTCGCAGTGGGGCGATCGCATCCATCTCAACGTGACGAGCTTCAACGGCGTCGTGCTGCTGACCGGCGAAGCCCCGAACGCCGAAACGCGTGACGCGATCGCCAACATGGTGCGCGCGATCGACCGCGTGCGCAGCGTGCAGAACGAAATCGTGATCGCCCCGATCACCCCGATGTCGTCGCGCACCAACGATACCTACATCACATCCAAGGTGAAGACGCGCTTCATCGAGGAGAACCGCTTTCCGGCCAACCGCGTCAAGGTCGTCACCGAGCGCCAGGTCGTCTACCTGATGGGCATCGTTACCCGCCAGGAAGGCGACGCCGCCACCCAGATCGCCTCGACGACGACCGACGTGGTGCGCGTGGTCAAGGTGTTCGAATACACGACGAGCTGATGCGCGCGTCCGACAAGATCGCGGAAGCCGGCGATGCACTTCTGCGCATCGCCGCGCTGCCGCAGCCGCGCGTGTTCACCAATGGGGTGTTCGACCTGCTGCATCGTGGCCACGTCGCCTACCTCGAATCGGCACGCAACCTCGGCGCGTCGCTGGTGGTGGCCGTCAACTCGGACGCTTCGGTGCGCCGCTTGGTCAAGGGCCGCGAGCGGCCACTCAATCTGCTCGAGGACCGCATGGCGGTCCTCGCCGCGCTGGCGAGCGTCGACCTGGTGGTTGCATTCGACACCGACACGCCGCGCGAGCTGATCGTCGCAGCGATGCCGGAGATTCTCGCCAAGGGTGGCGACTACACGGCCGCGACCACTGCCGGCGCGGCTGAAGTGACCGCCGCCGGCGGGCGCTTCGTGGCGATCCCGTGCGTCCATCCGCGCTCGACGACATCGCTGGTCGAGCGCATTCGCAAGGATGGCTGACGGGGCTGCAGCGCGCCCGCAGCGTCACCCTGACGCGTTGCAAACGACGGCGAGTTGCTGCTTGATATCATCGAGCGATGTCATCGACCCGAGACACCCGCCGAGCGCGAAACCGGTGCGCGCGGTCTCGATTGCCCGCTGCCTCCTGCGCACCAGGAAGGCGCTCAACGACATGCAAAGCGGACAGGTGATCCGCATCATCGCACTGCCCGCTAGCCCGCAGTCCTAGCGCCGGTAGCGATTGAGGAAATCGGCGACAATTCCCTTTTGCGAGCGGTCGATCGCCGCGTCGAGTTCCTGATCCGCGGGATCGAATTGCTTCGCCTTGCGAAACGCAGCGATCGCATCCTGGTGATAGCCCTGTGCCTGCCACGCCTGGCCGAGGCAGCGATAGGCATCGGCACTCGACAGGTCGAGATCGGACCACGTGCGGCAAAGCTCCGCCGCACGCCGCCAGTTGCCCGCACGCAGCATGCGGGGTCCCTCGACCTTGAGCACGGCGACCTTCGCGCGGCGCTCGGAGAATTGAGCGGCGAGGTCGGCATCAATGGGATCGCTCGACCTCGCATTCGCCATGGGCGCGCCGCTGTCGCCAGGCGACGTTGGCGGAATGTTCGCGCGAGCGAGCGTGCGGCTCTCCGGTGTCGGTCCGCTCCTGGTCTCCGGCGTGAGCCCGCCGATCAGGCCGCCACCGCCTGCAAAATTGGACAGGGCCTGCGGTGACGGCAACGCCTCGGTGATCGTCGCCCGAGCCCACACGATCGAATCAGCCATCGGCTGGTGCCATGCCACGCCATAGAGCCATAGCATCGCCGCCAGTCCGCACACGCCTGTCAGCGCATTCAGGATGCCAGGGGGACCGTGGGTAACCAGGCAATCTTCGGCGAAGTCCCAGTCGGTTTCCTGGTTCTGCGCGATCTTTTCGTACGATACGGCGATCAGGATCGGCGCCAGCAGCGGGAAGCCGCACGCAACGCCTTCCCACCACACGCGAAACGCACGGCTCATCCCGCGCTCGAAGTGCGCCCGCGTGTCGCGCCGCGCATAGGCGTCCGAAATCGAGAACTGCAGGTAGACGCCGAACAGCCACTTGCCGGGTGTCGTGCCCAGCGACGCGATCAGCAGGCCTTCGATCGGTACCCAGCTCAGCGTGATCAGCACGGGCGCCACCAGCGGATGCCCGAGCCACCATGCGGCGCCTTCCGGCACCACCTCGGCACCACGCAATTCCGACAGCAGCAATGCGAGCACCAGGCCCCACAGCGCGTAGTCGAACAGTCGCGCAGCCAGCCGGTGCCATGGCCGCGGCTCGCTGGTGCGCCCGGATTTGGCCCGTTCGAGCTCGGCCATGCGCAACTGGAAGATCCAGCTCGCGTCTTCCTGCGGGTGATCGGTGCCGAGGAACACACTGCGCTCGCGGCGCCAGTTGAGGATCGCCAGGTCGGTCTGCGGCAGCAGCGACAGCGCCGACGGCGCGCTGCGCCGGCGCAGCCAGGCGATGCCGTGCACGATGCCGTAGACGGCGGTCAGCACGATCAGCGCAAGCGTCAGCCACACCAGCACCTGCTTGGCGACCAGCACCGTGTCGGCCGGCGTCACCGACACGATCGCCGCTGCGATGAACGCAGCGAACAATATGCACATCGCCAACGTGACCAGCGGCGAGCGGCCGAACGACGCGACCCGCTCGGTCAGCCCGGGGTGATGCAGGTTGATCTCCGGCTTCGGGTCCTCGGCGTCGAGTCCCGTCTCGAGCGGATCGGCCAGCGCTTCGGCCAGCTTGTCGACCGCCTCGGTGCCAACGTCGGTCTGCTCGCCTTCGTCGGCGACGGCGTTGGACACCACGTGCGCGATCTTCTGCTCGGTGGTGCCGGCGGACAGCGCAAGCTCGTTGTCGTAGCGCTTGCGCCGGTCCATATCGGACAGGATGCGGCTCGCGTGGTTGATGAAGCGCAGCGCCTCTTCGACGTTGCCTTGCCCGTCACGTGTTTTCGCGTAGTACTTGCGGATCAGCCCTCGCAACGACGCGCGGACCTCCTCGTCAGAGGCGGCCTGGGGGATTCCCAGCGCTTCGTACAGCGTTGCTTTCATGCGGTCCGCAAAACCGTCGCGACAACCGACAGATTATGCCAATGGAATCTTGGGTCAAACAGGCGTATTCGAATTTTTCCCGCCGATTAATGTCATGTGCAATTATCGTGCCGAGGAAAATCAAAAAAAAGCGGCCCTTGAGGGCCGCCTTTTCTCCACGCGCGTGTGCGAGCTATTCGCTCTTGCCGCTGTCCTTGACTGCGAGCTTTTCGCGGATACGCGCCGATTTGCCGGAGCGCGAGCGCAGGTAATAAAGCTTGGCCCGGCGGACATCGCCGCGGCGCTTCACTTCGACCGACGCGATCAGCGGCGAATAGGTCTGGAACGTGCGCTCGACACCTTCACCGCTGGAGATCTTGCGCACGGTGAACGCCGAGTTGAGGCCCCGGTTGCGCTTGGCGATGACCACGCCTTCGTAGGCCTGCACGCGCTTGCGCTCACCTTCGACGACGTTGACGTTGACGATCACCGTGTCGCCTGGCGCGAAATCGGGGACTTTCTTGTCGAGGCGCGCGATTTCCTCGCGCTCGAGGGTTTCGATGATGTTCATGCTGCTGCTTCCTTTCGTTTTATCGGGGAAGAGAGGTGGACGACTGCGTCGACGTCATTCCCGCATTTTCATCGATGGCGGAACCGTCAGGTCCCGCCTCGTTCGCGACGGCATTGTGCGCCGTCGTTGCTGCAAATTCCGCCAGCACCTGCCTGTCCTGCCCCGACAACTCGGCACCTGCCAGCAACTGCGGCCGGCGCGCTGCCGTGCGCATCAGCGACTGCGCACGCCGCCAGCGAGCGATCGCCGCGTGGTTGCCGGACAGCAGCACCTGCGGCACGCGCTCACCCGCGTAAATCTCGGGCCGCGTGTAGTGCGGCGTGTCGAGCAGCCCGTCGACGAACGACTCCTGCTGCGCCGACGCCGCATCGTTCATCGCGCCCGGCAACTGTCGCACGACGGCGTCGATCAACATCAGCGCCGGCAACTCACCGCCTGACACCACGAAATCCCCGATCGCGATCTCGCAATCGACTTCGCGCGCGATCAGGCGCTCGTCGATTCCCTCGTAGCGGCCCGCCAGCAACACATACCCGCTGTCGCGCGGTGCCGCGAACCGCATCACCCGTTCGTGCGTCAACGGTTGCCCAGCCGGCGACAGGTGGATCACCGTCGTAGTGCCGCAACCGGCGTCGCGTTGTGCTTCGCGCGCTGTAGCAATCGCGGCGGCCAGCGGTTCGGCCAGCATCACCATCCCCGGTCCGCCGCCGTACGGCCGGTCATCCACCGTGCGGTGGGCATCCTGCGCAAAATCGCGCGGATTGACTACCCCCAATTGCCACAAGCCGCGTTCGCGCGCCCTGCCGGTAATGCCGAACCCGCTGGCATGCAGGACGAGTTCCGGAAACAGTGTCACGACATCGAAACGCATCCCGGTCCCATCCCATCGCCAACGCTTGGCACCGACATCATTGCTGCCCGCGGTCAGTAATCGGCTTCCCAGTCGACGCTGATCGTGCGCGCTTGCCTGTCCACGCCGTCGACGATCGCGTTGACGTACGGAATCAGCCTTGCCTGTCCATCGGCCGCAACCACTTGCAGCAACGGGTGCGCACCGGACTCCTGCACGTCCTGCACCGTACCGAGCTCGATGCCGTCGCGGTTGACCACCCGCAAACCCGCAAGCTCGGCGACATAGATCTCGTCGTCCGCAGGCGGCGGCAGGCTGCTGCGCGCCAACGCCACCTGCTGTCCGCGCAGCGCGTGCGCGGCTTCGCGGCTGCCGACACCGCTGATCTTGGCCACCAGCATTCCGCTGTGATCGCGGACTTCATCCACCACGCGCTCGTTCCAGCGGCCGCTGCCTGCGGCCTGCAGGAACCACCGCGAATGGCTGATCAGCGTCAGCGGATCTGCGGACAGCGGCAACACCTTGACCCAACCCTTGACGCCGAATGCTGCGGCAATCCGGCCCATGACGACGAACGGTTGCATACGCGGAACACCCTGCGCTGCGTGCGGCAGTGCGGCGTCCGGCAGCAAATTCTCGTTCAGCTCGCGGCGACCGGCGTCACGACCGGTGTGTTCTTCTTGACCAGCATCGTGACGGTGTCCGACAGCTTGGCACCGCGTTCCTGCCAGAAGTTGATGCGGTCGAGCGCGAGGCGGATGCCCTCTTCGCCTTCCGCGGCGATCGGGTTGTAAAAGCCGACACGTTCGATGAATCGACCGTCACGGCGCCTGCGCGAATCCGCAACGACGACGTTGTAAAAGGGGCGCTTCTTTGCGCCGCCGCGTGCAAGGCGGATGACAACCATGATTAAATGTGTTCCGGTTAGGGCGAAAAAAGACGTTGATTCTACAACGAAAAATGAACTTTACGCAAGGGGAGCGCGCGTCGCGCCGGATTTGCTGATCCGGATAGTTTCTCTATCCTATCAATGACTTGACGTGGCCAAACACGGCGCGGAGCCCCGCGATGCTCGAACCAGTCGCACTTCCCAAGAGTCGCCTCGAAGCGGTCACCGACGGCATTTTCGCGGTCACGATGACACTGCTGGTGCTCGACCTGCGGCTGCCAAGCAACCTCGCCGAGGCCGAACTCTGGCGCGCGTTGCTGGCGCAAGCGACGGCGATCGACGATTACGTGATCAGCTTCGTCGTGCTGTGCGTGTTCTGGATCGCCCACCTGCGCCTGTTGCGCAGGATCGAGACGATCGATACCACGTTCACCGCGGTCAACCTCGCGTTCCTGCTGTTCACGACGTTCGTACCCATCCTGACGGTTTTTGCCGGACACAATCCGGGACGCCTCACGCCTGCGGTCCTCTATGGTTCCAACCTGATCGCCATCCTCGCCACCGAAATGATCATGTGGCGCCATGCGCTGCCGGCGCTGACCGACAGCAGCGTCACCGATGCCGAAGGTGCGTGGCGCCTGGTGCGGCGCAAGCTCTTGATCGCGATGGCCGTCGTGCTGGTCGGAATGGCGCTGGCGATCCTCGAAATCCACCAGGGATTCAACGCCGGCTTCGCGTCCTATACATACCTGTTGCTGGTGGTGGTCGGCGTCGTGCACCCGTCGATGCCCGGCCGCCGCGGTTACGACAAATCGCGAATCCAGGCGAGCGCCGTCAGCGCATCCCGGGAATGATGTTGCGCATGCCGCGCATCATCTTCTGCGCGCTGCCGCCCTTGCCGACCAGCTTCATCATTTTCTGCGTCTGCTCGAACTGGTTCAGCAACTGATTGACCTCCTGTACCGAGACGCCGGCACCGGCGGCGATGCGCCGCTTGCGCGATGCCTTCAGGAGCTCGGGCTTGCTGCGTTCGGCCGGTGTCATCGAGTCGATGATGCCCTCGATGCGGCCGATCTTGCGTTCGTCGACCTGCGATCCCTGCGCTGCGCGTGCGAGCTCGGCCGGCAGCTTGTCGAGCATCGCCGCGAGTCCGCCCATCTTGCGCATCTGGCCGATCTGCGCGCGGTAGTCGGCGAGGTCGAATCCCTTGCCGGTGCGCATCTTCTTGGCGAGCTTGGCCGCCTCGGCCACATCGACGTTCTTGTGCGCATCCTCGATCAGCGACAGCACGTCGCCCATGCCGAGGATCCGCGACGCCATGCGCTCGGGATGAAAGACCTCGAGGCCGTCCACCTTTTCGGACACGCCCGCGAACTTGATCGGCACGCCGGTGACCTGGCGCACCGATAGCGCAGCGCCTCCGCGCGAATCGCCATCCAGCTTGGTCAGCACGACACCGGTCAGCGGCAGCGCGTCGCGGAATGCGCGCGCGGTGTTGACCGCGTCCTGTCCCTGCATCGCGTCGACGACGAACAGCGTCTCGATCGGCTTCACCGCAGCGTTGAGCGCGGTGATCTCGCGCATCATCGCCTCGTCGACCGCAAGACGGCCCGCGGTGTCGACGATCAGCACGTCGTGATAATGGCGGCGTGCGAAGTCGAGCGCCGCCGTGACGATCTGCTCCGGCTTGTCGTCCGCGTGCGATGCAAAGAAATCGACACCGACCTGCAACGCGAGCAGGCGCAACTGCTCGATGGCTGCGGGTCGATAGACGTCGGCGCTGACCACCAGCACCTTCTTCTTCATCGACTCGCGCAACAAGCGTGCGAGCTTCGCCGCCGTCGTCGTCTTGCCCGCACCCTGCAGGCCCGCCAGCAGGATGACCGCCGGCGGCTGCGTTGCGAGGTTGAGCGGAGCGGCGGCGCCCCCGATCAGCGCCGCGAGCTCGCGATGCACGACGCCGATAAGCGCCTGGCCCGGCGTCAGCGACCCGACCACCTCCTCGCCCAGCGCGCGCTCGCGCACGCTGGCAATGAAATCCTTGACCACTGGCAGCGCGACATCCGCTTCGAGCAGCGCGAGGCGCACCTCGCGCAAGGCGTCCTGGATGTTGGCGTCGGTCAGCCGCGCTTCGCCGCGCAGCGTCTTGACGACACGGGACAAACGTTCGGTGAGATTTTCGAGCATCGTGGATTGGTGCTTCCGCTGGGAGTTGCTGCGAAGGTCGCGCTCCGCGCAAGGGGGAGGCGATCCGCTAAACTGGGTCGCCGGATGTTGCAAGACTCCACGGCGACCGCCTGCGACGAACCGCGCCGGCCGCCATTGCCGAAAGCCAGACAGACGTGACCGAAGCCCTGCCGATTCTACTGCATCCCGTGGTCGCGATCCTGTACGCGCTGACGGCGTGGCTGTGCTTTCCCCATGCCCGCCAGCAGCCGGCGGCCGCGCGACACGTCAATGCGCTGGTGGCGATTGCGCTGGTGCTGCACGCGATTGGCCTTGGCCGCG
>JBDTJK010000017.1:0-8622 GCA_039935875.1 Casimicrobiaceae bacterium | reverse complement strand
CTGGTGCGAAGCGGCGTGATCCCGGCCAATGCAGATGCAACACCGGGAGGCTTGGAAGTCTGGTTGGCCGGTACGTCGCTGCAGGCGACCCTCCGTAGAGACGCGCCCAAGGAGCAAAACCCTGTTGCGCTCACTGAACAGAGTCTCCTCAAAGGCGTTCGGCTCTTCGCGCGGAACTGCTCTGTGTGCCACGGTTCTGCGGCAGGTACCGCTTCGGCGTCACCCATCGCGAAAGGCATGAATCCGAAGCCACCTCAACTGGCGACCGATGGGGTCGAGGACGACCCAGAAGGTGAGTCGTTCTGGAGGATCAAGCACGGAATTCGGCTCACGGGTATGCCCTCGTTTAGAAACACGCTGAGCGATGAGGAGATCTGGACTATTGCGCTATTTCTAAAGCACATGAATGAGCTGCCGCCCCCAGTGCAGGAGGTTTGGCAAGGCGTTCAGAATTGGCCGGTAGCAAAGGAATAGGTGGTCGGCGGGACGCCCTTTGTCGATGGACCCGGGTGCCGGCACCCTTACCGCTAACAAGCTAGACACCTGGCATGTAGACAATCCGCCTGATATTTGCGAAGCGTTGAAGCAGTCGCTTCCGATGGACCGGTCATGGCCGTGAGCCGTCTCGCTTCGCCGACCGGCATTGCAGACAAGCAAGAAATTATTCGCGCATGACGTCGCGGATCGTTCGGACTCGCGGGTCAATCAATTCGAGATCTTCGGATGTCATGTGGACGCGCATTGCATAGTCCACGACCACCGCCCGTCCGTTAAGATATCCCCAGTCGCCTACTTTGTCCTCGTACAGTTCAGGGTCTGGGTAGTGATCTGGCTTCTCGCCAGAGGCTATAAACCGATTGAATTCAGGTTGCGTCATGATGCGCACCGCAGGCATAACGAGCGCGGTCCCGAATGGCAAACACGCAACAACGGGGCAAAGTTCAGGGAATCGGCGCTGCCAGCCCTCGCGCCAGATGCCTGCCTCTTCCAAGTTGGCTCGCGCGCCTGCGCGCAAGCGACGTAGCCGCGGCAATTTGAGGGCGTACTGGCCACACACGATTACCCGTCGTTGACTACCGCGCGCGAAGTGAATCACGCCCAGATTCTACCGGGCAGATGGACGTCCCGCCGCCTCCGTCGGCACTGTGGTTTGCCTGTCCACGAATGACCGCTTTCCACGGCTTAAACCAATGCCTGCTTCTGGCCGGATCGAGCCTGTCGAGTAACGTGATCGACCGGCTCGTCGCGACCCGTTGCCGACATGACGATCAACGCGAAGCGCCCGTAGCAAATCGAGAAAGCGGACGCTCCACGATGGCAGCGCCGTGGCGAGTGCTGCTGCTGGCACGGCGCAGCGTCGTGGTGACCGCCACCGCGTTGGACGTCGACCAGGAACGTAGACCGAAATGGGTCAAGGTACCTTGCCACCCGCGTACAGCCACGCCATCGCTGCGGGGTCGGTAACGATGCGCGAACCGAACGCGCGCAGGTGGCTCGCGATTTCGGGCGTCATGCCGTCTTCGTGAGCCGCACCGATCTTGCCCTTCCGCACCATCGAGCCCATCTCGAGCACGGGTACCGGCGTGTGCGGGAGGGTCTCGAACTTCTCCTCGTGCTTCTTCATCCAGTCGAACGACACGAACGACTCGATCGTCGCCCACTGCGGAGCAGTGGGTTGAACGCCGAGGAAAGTTGCCACCTTGCGGGTCGACCCTTGCAAATCTCTCTTCATGTCGGCGAAGTGCATCAACAGAACGTTGGGCTCGTGCCGGAGGGGCCACCAGCCGGCCAGGAAGCCGAAGATGATGCCCTGCATGCCGCGCGGATCGACGACCTCGCTATAGAAGGCATCGAAGGTCGGTCGACACATCGCAGCTTTAGGCATTTGCCACAAATCGAAGAAGGCATCGGTGTGCTTGTCGAGAAAGATCTTGAACGAGACCAGAGCCTCCTCCGGATTACGGCACACGACGATGTACTTGACGTCCATGCTCGTGCCGGCCGTGACGAACGGCAGCTCTGGCGGCGCTGCGTGTGACTTGAACGCGCGGCGCTTGCCGCGTGGCATCGCCGCGAGCCGGTCGTGCACTTCCTTGACAGGCTGACCCGGGCGCTCGACGAACTCGGGCCATGGCACGACCTGATAGATGGTATCGAAGTCCCGGTCGCCACCCGTGAGCAGCTGATGGACGATGTTCATCATCCAGTTCGTGCCACTCTTGACAGGCGCGGAAATCCAGACATCCCCGTCACGCAGTTCGATTCCCTCCTGTCGCTCAGGATTGATCCAAGGCGGTCCAGCCATAAGTTTTCACCTCACCTTCGCCCAAGCGTCTTGCGCACCTGGCGCGTCCATCGTTCTCTGCCCGAGGTCCACAATACTGGCTTGCTCAGCCGACGCGCTTGCCCGAGTTGCACGGCGGGCGCCAAGTGCTATGTCCTGCAATAACCGATTGTCGCATTCAAGGATGGTAAATCCAACTCACGCAGCGTCGGCGACCGCGCTGGGTGGCCGTTCGCGCCTGCCCGGCGTCGCGCGCGCGCGGCTGCTTCCCGGCAAATTGAGATCTGAGGACGACCGCCTGGAACTGGCCGATAGCCGCCCGCACGCTGCAAGGGCCTAGAGGCAAGTTCGCACTGGGTGAACGCGTCGCCGTCTGCCAGGCACCTCACTGCTTTGCGAGACGCCGCTAGCGAACTCCATTGCGCACTGAACAAGTAGGCGGCGACTATCGTTTGCCCGCAATGCGCAAGCGCAGTCGCGCGTTGCGCAAAGCAGTCCGCGGGGGCGAGCGTACATAAGCCGTTGAATTTTTGGCTCCCCGCCCAGGGCTAGAATCTGGGACCTGCGGATTAACAGCTCCACCGTAGGTATATCCATCAACCGCTTAGGCCCGCCCTCGGCCGCCAAAGCTCGCCAGGATGGCACATTTTTGTCACAGCCTTATGTACCCGTCGGGGCTATCGATACGCAGACTGCTACCCATGCAATTCGATGCGTCAGCGCGATCAACCAGGGTGCTATATTGTCTTTATGAGACGGCGCCTTCGCAGATTGTTCGCATTGCTTCTACTGGCGGCGTTGCCATTGCAAGCCTTTGCTGCAACGTCGATGTCGTTTTGCGCTCGGACGGCACATGACACACGGCTGTCCCACGCCATTGACGGCACCTCTCATGATCAACCGAGCCCGCGCGGGCACGCCGAGCACGTCGGTGACGGTGATCACCACGGCGCTTGGACAAGCGAACACGACGACGGCGCCCCCCAACTCGAGCATCGTGCCGGGTCCTGCGCCACATGTGGCACCTGCTGCTGTCCGACGACGCTGTCATCCGCAGTGCGCTCGTGGTCGTTTTTTGCGGACAATCGTCCGGCACTAGTCTCCTTTGTCGTCCAAGTCATTCCGGATTCTGTGCCGGAGCGATTGGACCGGCCCCCTCGTAACACCCTCGTTTAGCTCGCCGACAGGAGCGTTCGGGTCGATTTGACCTGCGCACTCGTTGGCTGCGGCCGCAAAGGCCATGGATTCCGCATTGCTTCGGCGTTGCGGGAATCATTCAATCGAGCAACGAGGTCTTCATGTCTCAAGCTGCTGTTCCGCATGGCGATATCCATTGTCGGCCGCGCCGTCTGTTGCCCGAGGTGGCGCCCCATACGTTAGCGACCTGCAAGCCGATCACCCGCTTGCGACCGCTCGCATCGACGCTGCTGTCGGCGGGCCTGCTCGCGGTACTCGGCGGATGCGCCACGCTTTCGCCCGATGCCGGTCTTGCGCCAGTGCAACGCATCGCCCAGGAACGCATCGACCATGACATCCGCTGGAATCGTACCGAGCAACAGAAGGAAACGACGCAGGCTGAGGTTCGTGCAATTCTCCAGCGACCGCTGGTTGTCGAGGATGCAGTGCAGGTTGCCCTGATCAACAATCACGGACTCCAGGCAACATACGCTGAACTGGGCATGGCGGACGCCGAGCTCGTGCAGGCGAGTTGGCCGCGCAATCCAGGCTTTTCGTTTTCGCGACTGCAAGGTGGGGGTGGGAAGGAAATCGAGCGCAGTTTTACGCTCGAACTTGTCAGCCTGATGACGATTCCATTGGCCATGCGGCTCGAGCGCGATCGCGTCGAGGTGACGAAGGTGTCGGTTGCGGCGCAAGTTCTGGGCGTAGCGGCACAGACGCGCCGCGCTTACTTCCGTGCCGTGGCCGCGCAGCAATCCGCCAAATATATGGAACAGGTCGAAGTCGCGGCAGCGGCCGGCGCGGAGCTTGCGCAACGAATGCTGCAGGCCGGTAACTGGAGCAAGCTCGATGAGGCACGCGAGCGCAGCTTCCATGAAGACGCAGCAGCCCAGATTGGGCGGTCACGTCATGCGGCACTTGCCGAACGCGAAAAGCTCACACGGTTGCTCGGACTGTCCGGCGCAGAAATTCGGTTCACGCTTCCCGACCGGTTGCCAGAGCTTCCATCCAGTCTCCAGGAGAATGCTGAGTTTGAAACACGCGCCATGCGCGATCGGCTCGACCTCCAGGCATCGCGCAAAAACCTCGAAGGAATCGCCACGTCGCTGGGCTTGGCCAAGGCAACGCGCTTCGTCAATGTGCTTGAAGTGGGCTACCGGTCGAAGTCCGATTCGGGCCTTCCGCTCAAGCAAGGTTACGAAATCAGCTTTGAGCTGCCCCTTTTTGATTTCACGGGCGCAAAAATCGCGCGCGCCGATTATGTCTACATGCGTGAGTTCAACCGCGCCGCCGAGTTGGCGGTGAATGCGCAGTCCGAAGTGCGCGAGAACTATGGCGCCTATCGCACCGCCTATGACCTGGCGCGTCACTATCGGGATCGCGTCGTCCCGCTTCGAAAACTGATCTCGGACGAGAATCAACTTCGCTATAACGGCATGCTCATCAGCGTTTTCGAGCTGCTCGCCGACGCGCGGGAGCAGGTAATGAGCGTCAATGCATCGATCGAAGCGACGCGTGACTTCTGGCTGGCGGAGACCGACCTGCAGTCCGCCATCAATGGGGTTCCCGCGGATATCGGCAGTGGCGCGATGCGCGGTACGAACTGACCTTGAACAACCCACGGAGAACTTCCATGTCGACACGTCGACAATTCTTGCGCACTGCGGGGGCATCGGCACTGGGCGCTTCCCTCCTCTCAAGGGTGCAAGCGGCCTCGCTGCCCGAAGCACCGTTGCAATCCTCATCCACGACCCAGCCGCCGCTAGCCCCGCCGAATGGCCGGCCGTATAACCCGGTCGTCACGCTTAATGGCTGGACATTGCCCTGGCGCATGACGAACGGCGTCAAGGAGTTTCACCTCGTCGCCCAGCCCGTCGTGCGCGAAATAGCGCCGGGCATGAAAGCGAATCTTTGGGGCTACAACGGGCAGTCGCCAGGGCCGACGATCGAAGTGGTCGAGGGTGATCGCGTACGTCTGTTCGTGACCAACAAGCTGCCCGAGCACACCACCATTCACTGGCATGGACAGCGCCTTCCAAACGGCATGGATGGCGTCGCGGGACTCACGCAGCCACCTATCCAACCCGGTAAGACGTTCGTGTACGAGTTCGTGGCGCAACGGGCCGGAACTTTCATGTATCACCCGCATGCGGACGAAACCGCACAGATGTCGATGGGGATGATGGGGCTGTGGATCACCCATCCCAGAGAGCCGGCCCTCATGCCGGTCGATCGCGACTTCGCGTTCCTGCTGAACGCATACGACATTGATCCCGGAAGCGCCACACCACGCATCAACACGATGCTCGATTTCAATCTCTGGACATTCAACAGCCGTGCGTTCCCCGGTATCGCGCCACTGGTCGTACGCAGAGGTGACCGCGTGCGCATACGCATCGGGAACCTGACCATGACCAACCACCCGATCCATCTGCACGGACACGAGTTCGTCGTCACCGGGACCGATGGCGGATGGACACCACCCGGCTCGCGCTGGCCGGAAGTGACCGTCGATGTTGCCGTCGGCCAGATGCGCGCCATCGAGTTCGTCGCCGACCAGGCGGGCGACTGGGCATTGCACTGCCACAAGTCTCATCACACGATGAACGCGATGGGCCACAACGTGCCGACGATGATCGGCGTCGAGCAGCGCGACATCGCCCGCAAGATTGGCAATCTGGTGCCCGACTACATGGTCATGGGTGACAAAGGCATGGCCGACATGGGGTCCATGGAAATGCCGCTACCGGATAACACGTTGCCGATGATGACGGGACAGGGTCCGTTCGGCTCGATCGAAATGGGCGGCATGTTCACGGTGGTCAAGGTCCGGGACGGACTCACTCGTGGCGACTACAACGATCCGGGTTGGTATCGCCAGCCTGCGAATACGCAAGCCTATGAATGGACCGGCACCCCGCTCGCCGAAACACAAGCGCCAACAATCGGGTTGTCGTCGCCCGATTCGCACCCGACAGTTCTCAACGTTACGAAAGGATCACAGCATGGTTCGCACTAAATCACTTACCTGTGCATTGTCGCCTCTGATTTTTGCAGGCGCGGTGCTGGTAGCGGGCATCGCAATCGCTCATGGCGACGATAAGCGCGATGTACACGCCGCATTCGGTCAACCTGGAAATCCCGCTGCGGTGTCGCGCTCGATTGCGATCGATATGCAGGACAGCATGCGATACGCTCCGGCGATGATCAACGTCAAGCGTGGCGAAACCATTCGTTTCGTTGTCAAGAACTCCGGCGTGGTCAAGCACGAGTTTGTATTGGGAACCATCAAGGAGCTGAACGAACACGCCGCGCTGATGAAGAAGTTTCCCGAGATGGAACACGAGGATCCAAACCAGCTTGGCGTCGATCCCGGCAAGACCGGCGAACTCATCTGGCAATTCACCAAATCGGGGAAATTCGACTTTGCGTGTTTGCAGCCCGGGCACTATGAAGCGGGCATGCACGGCCAGGTCGCCGTTAGGTGACATTGCGAATCACAATTTGATCCAGCGACTCGAGGAGCGAACATGAATCGACAGGCGGCTTTAGTTTCCATCGCTGCGGCGTTGGTCGTCATCGGGCCGGCAATAGCCCAACCAGGTCCGAGGCAGGACACATTGCAAATCGCGCAAGCGAATGCCCAAGTGCCAGCGGCGTCGGAAGGCGAGGTGCGCAAGATCGACAAGGAGGCGGGCAAGATCACGATCAAGCATGGCCCTCTCGTCAATCTCGACATGCCGGCCATGACCATGGTGTTTCACGTCAAGGATCCGGCGATGCTTGATCGCGTGAAACTGGGCGACAAGATCAAATTCGTCGCCGACCGGACGAATGGTGCCATGACTGTGACAGAGATGGAATTGGAAAAATAACGCGGCGTGAGTTGCGGGGTGGCACTGGGTACGCTGTCGACTCACCTTGATTCAGACTGCACAACAGGAGAGGGCCGATGTGGCTGAGCTACGTACGGGACACCACATCATCTGTCGTTGCCGGGATTCGGCCTGATACGTTGTCGGATGACTTTGAACGCAGCTCGGCCCGAGGACGGCAGTCGAGCACCCGACCCACTCCGGTCTGCCAACCTTCGCGGAGGCATACGCCGCCTTTAGCAAGAGTGGACACCGACCAAACGCGAGTGCTATCACGATCCAGGAGCTCGTGCAATAATCTCAGCGTCCCGAGCGCGATCGACATCTCTGCGCCATCCTGACCCGTTTGCCACCAAGAGAGGTAAGCCATGCCATCGTCACGAAGAATTTGGTTCAAGGTTCTAGCGGCCGCGGCCGTCGCAGCACCGTTTGCCACGTTGTCGTCGAATGCTTGGGCGACCAAGAACGAAGCGCTGCGGAGTGCGCTGAAGTATCAGGACAAACCCAGCGGCGCCAACGAGTGCAGCGGCTGCTTGCAGTTCGTCCCGGGCAAGACCGCAAAGGATCTCGGCGGTTGCAAGGTCATCTCGAACGACACCGAAATCAGCCCGACTGGCTATTGCACGGCCTGGGTCAAGAAGCCAATGTAACCGCTCAGGTTATAGCAACGGATGCGGTACCTCCGTTGCCGCATGTGGCTGCGGCGACGTTGAGGATTACCGACTGGCCGTTCGCAATAGTTTATGCGGCTTTGGAGCGAACTGAGAGGCGCGATCCAGCGCCCGCTCTTCGCCCGACGCAGGATGATGGCGACGACCGCCCCGACCGCTCACGTCCGAGTGAGCCGCGCGACTTACATTCTGCCGCCGAGGCTACTTGCGCCTTTGCAGGACAGCCCAGACGATCACACCTATCAAGACGACCAGCAGTACAGGCACCCACAAGCCGCCGTATCCGCCCCCCATCCAGCCGCCGCCCCACGTGTTGCCGTTCATCATGTTGCCGCCCTGCGCCAAAGTGACGCTCGCGAGTAGGAGCGATATCGCGCCGACAACCGCTGCAGTCAAGACCATCATGAGACCTCCGTGCGAATCGATAGACCCGAGCACTTTCACACGCCACGAGGCGGAAGATCACCGCAACTGCCAGCGGGCACCGAACCGCCGCGCCGGCAGGTGAAACTGCCCGAACTCGCCTCGCGCTGCGTCAGCGCCAAGCGCTGGGACACGTCATCTGAAGCTATCTCGCGAAGCAGGTCCCGTCTGTTCGAAGGCGCACAGACGT